>JAQVKB010000191.1 GCA_028694875.1 Candidatus Izemoplasmatales bacterium | reverse complement strand
TTTATCAAATTGACCATCCGCAACTAGAAGCCTATCAACCATTAGTATCCGCAAAATATCGCACATTCGATTATCAGTTCCGTCCATTCGAATTTGGGCTTGACACCAAACGCATGCAGTTATCATACACGGCGGTCAAGACGTTTTACCAATGCCGGTTTCGCTATTATTTGCAATATCTAATCAAGTTAAACGACGACAGCGATAATTTTTATGCGAAATTCGGCGAGTTTGCCCATGAATTGCTTGAACAAGCCTACAATCCCGATTTCGAATTTGAAACAACATACGAACAACTATATGCCAAATATGTTTTCTCTCCCAAAGAAAAAGTATTACTCGTGCGCTTAAAACAAGATTTAGCGGAAGTAATTAACTTTAATCGTGACCATGAAGCGAACATGAGCCTCGAATCGATGCTCCACGAGCATACGGTAAAATTCAGACTCGATGACATAACTTCATTCAAAGGAAAAATCGATAAAGTTTGGATTACCAAAGATGCGGCTGGACAACACTATCTGTCTTTGGTCGACTACAAGACGAGCAACGAAGACTTTGATGCTCGCGAATTGCCCTATGGTCATTCGATGCAATTACCAACTTACGCCTTGTTGTTGCACGAAGATGACAAATTAAAACAAATCGAAGTGATTGGTTTATACATACAAAACATCATTGCCGGAAAACTCGTGCGCCCGCTTGGGAAAGATCCCCGTGAATTTTATCGCGACCAATTGCGGTTGGCAGGCTTATCAACCTCCGACACCGCCAAGCTGGCAACGCTTGACAAAGATTATCAGCAAAGTCAATACATCCGCACGATTGGAACAGTTAAAAGCGGCGAACTGAAGAAAAGCGCCAAAGTAGCCGATGCCGCTACGTTTGAAAGTTA
Organism: Candidatus Izemoplasmatales bacterium; assembly: GCA_028694875.1. GTDB lineage: Bacteria > Bacillota_I > Bacilli_A > Izemoplasmatales > Hujiaoplasmataceae > JAHIVB01. The sequence continues at coordinate 2,422 of JAQVKB010000191.1, read as the reverse complement.
TCGGGAACTAACACGAACAAAAATCGTTGAAGCCATAAAAGAAATCAGAAGCCACCGTTTTAACATCGATCCTAAACGATTCTCCACTAGCGATCATTCATGTCAATATTGTCCGTTTCGCGACATTTGTTTTAGAAAAGAGGAGGCCTATATCAATATAAAACTTGATGAAGAGGATGATGAAGATGAGTCGGCAGCCGAATAAACAACAACAACTCGCCATCGATGCCGAGGGTCGCAATATCATCGTTTCGGCGGGAGCCGGAAGTGGTAAAACCATGGTATTGACCTCACGGGTCATTCGATTGCTTGAACAAGGCGTCTCCCTTAATCACATGCTTGTGCTAACCTTTACCAATGCGGCCGCCCAGGAAATGAAACAACGGATTCGCCAGCGGTTATTAGACCTGCGGCGACACGATGAAGCGGCGTTGGTGGATGGCAGTCGAATAATGACATTCGACGCCTTTTCATTATCGTTAGTCAGCAAATACCACTACGTGCTTGGCCTTGATCCAAATGTCGGAATCATTGATGAACAAGTTTTAGCGCTTATAAGAAAAAAGACGATTAAGGCCATTTTTGAGCGCCGCTATGCAGCACGTGATTCCGAGTTCGTCAATTTGATTAGCAGTTATGCGGTTCGTGATGACAATGTATTGCAATCTTACGTCGCCATGATTGATAAGATGGCCGATTTAAAAATCGACAAGAAACATTATCTAAATACATATGTATCTAATCATTTTAGCCCCGCATTCATTGAAGCGGCGCTGTCTAGTTACAAAGATATGTTTGACCGTGAACTCGATGCCTTGATTTCCAGCTGTTCCCAATTTATTGATCAAGAGATGGGGACTCTGATTAATAAAGACATGCAAATGCTTCGCGGTATCGATGAACTATCGTTGCAGATGGCGGCGATATCTGACTATAGATTTCCCCGCAAAATAGCGCGATTGACCGATGAAGACAAGGCAATGCATGAAGCAATTAAAGCGCAATTTAAACCACTGAAGACGTGGGCCAGCGTCGGCAGCGTCAAACAAATCACGGCGCGCTACTTGGAAACAAAAGAATTTGTCACGACGTTAATCGAGATAGTCCAGGAACTCGATGAAAGATTGAGTGAATTCAAACAACAACACCAAAAGTTCAGTTTTTCCGATATTTCTAAATTGGCAATCTCCTTAGCTCAAACCGAGATTGTAAATCGCGAATTAAAAGATGAAATCCGTCACATTATGATCGACGAATATCAAGATACAAACGATATCCAAGATTATTTCATTAGTTTACTCGAGAACAATAACGTGTTCATGGTCGGCGACATCAAGCAATCGATTTATCGCTTTAGAAATGCCAATTGTGATTTATTCGCAAAAAAATACCATGATTACGCTGCTGGCATCGATGGTTTGAAAATCGACATGAATACCAATTTTCGCTCGCGTAAACAAGTAATGTCATCAATTAATCGTTTGTTTGGTCGCTTGATGAGTCGTGAGGTTGGAGGCGCCGATTATGCTGCCTCTCACAATATCGACTATGGTAACAAGGAAACTTACGATGATCGAATCGATCAATCAAGCGACATCGGCATGCGCGTTTATGGTTATCAAACAGAAGCTGATCAGACGCCCACGGAAACCGAAATCCATCTAATTGCCCAAGACATTATCAAGAAGATGAGTTCGGGTCACCAAATCGTTGCGGGAGCACGAATGGTTACGGCCAGTTATCAGGATTTTGCGATTTTGATTGATCGGAGATCTTCGTTTACCGATTTTAAGCGAATCTTCCATGAATATGGTATCCCGCTTGATGTCTCAATCAATGAGGATTTTCATAGTGATGACGTGATTAACGTTTTCAAAAATCTGATTAAATTAGTCGCGGGAGCTCGTCGTGCTGACTTCCCGCAGAAACATGTCCATGAACTGATGAGCGTATGGCGCAGTTTCTTATTCGAATATACAGATGAGCACATTTATCAGTGTGTTACGAATTTAGACCATTGCTACGATGATCCGCTAATCGACAAGATCAAACAACTATCAGTAGACGTCGCCACGACTAGTTTGGGACAATTGGTAACCAAAATCGCGCTTGAGTTCGACTTGCACAAGCACACGATTAGCCTTGGCGATGTGTTAATGCATCAAGCCAAGATCGAACAATTGATTGGGCTTGCGGAAAGTTTAGAGCAATTATGCTTCACACTTGATGATTTCGTATCGTATTTTGAGGAATCTGAACTGTTCAACGAAAGTCCTTCGTTTGAAAATCCCAAAACGAGTGGACCTGCCGTCCGATTATTGACAATTCATAAATCCAAAGGGTTGGAATTCCCAATCGTTTACTTGCCGGGGCTATTGAAGCAATTCAATCGAAGCGAGAGCAAAACATCATTCATCGCCAG
>JAQVKB010000190.1 GCA_028694875.1 Candidatus Izemoplasmatales bacterium | reverse complement strand
AAGTCTTGTAAGAACAAATCATAGAATCCTTTTCCATATCCGATGCGTTTCCCCGTTTTGGTAAAAGCGAGTCCGGGAATAAGGATCAAATCAATGTCGTTCTTGGACACATAAGCACCAGTTGGTTCCCATAGCGAAAAGGCACTCTCCACCAAATGCGTTCCTTCTTCAAAGAAATCCATGGTGCTATTGGCCATCGAGATAACTTTGGGATATACGATTTTTTTTCCATCGTCTTTCAGTCGCAAGAGATCTACTTCTCCGCGAATCGGAGCGTAGATGGCAACACATTTCGCGTTAAGATATTCCTCAAGCGATCGAATATGTTCCACAATACGACTTGATTTCTCCGCGAGTTCTTCAGGATTTTGGTGCTCCCGAATCGATAGCATTTGATGTCGTATTTCGCTTTTTTCCATGGTTACTCTCCAAAAATATTATAATTTCTCTTCACACTCGTGATAGCTTCGGAGAGCGCCTTGTTGGCAAGACTCACGAGTTCATTGACCGCATGGGTAGACCATGGGTCATTGCGGATAATTCCAAGATTCGGATACACCACTTGTTGGATTCCGCCGATGGCGAGGGATAAATTCACTAAGTCACCGCCGCTTTGTAAGGCTCTTTGTAAGACTTCATATTTCCGTTGCTCACGAATAATCAAAGCGAATTGAATGCCGCTCACACGAAAGATCGAGTTGATGTCTTTGGCGAAGTGATATCTCATCTTGCGGAGATATTCCGCAATCATGAGATTACCGACTTCGCGACCAAATCTAGCATTCAAATCCGGGATATTGGTCAAGTGAATCATCACCAGCCAAAATGGTTCCTTTTCTTTCATGATTTGTGATAAATAAGGAACCAACTGCACTTCCGTGGGCAACGAATCGATTTCATGAATGGTCGTATCAGGGAACAATTTGATGTCCATTCCTTTGATCATGGAAATCAAATGGGCTTTCTTGTCGAATTCAAATACTTTTCCTTTTTCTTCCACCCAAACATGACCCGAACCGCGTTGGATACGGTACTTCATTTCATAGGTGGGGTTTTTCTTGGAAGCTTTCTTGATGGTTTGAAGATAACTCGCTTGATCCTCTTCTTTGATCATTTTGACGTAATCTTCCATCGCGATTTGATTGCTTTCAGTTTTCGTGATATCCAAGAATTGATCGGTCACGAACATGCCGGAAAGATCATCATCATAAAATACCAAGCCGTGAGAAAGCAACGAAATCGTAGAGATATATCGCAGTCGCAAGAGTTCCGAAGAAGAACGAATTTCATCAAGCTCCTTTTCGAGTTCAAAGAAATCATAATCCGTCAGGTTTTGCGTAATTTTGATCTTGTTTTTGAACGTGATGGCCAAAACAATGACGCTCAGCCAAAGCAAATAAGGATAATATGTCAGTGCGGTTTCCAACGACACGAAAGATACCCAGATATGGCCATAAAGCATAAAGGGGTAAAGTCCTCCGACCAAGACAAAAACGAGGATTTTCCAAATCCGAACCTTTTTGTAGATGATGGCGGAAGCCGCCCACAAAAGAACCATCATGCCAATCGAAGCGTAGATGAAAATATCGTTCATGAAGTCCACCCTTTCTTCTTAGCGTTTGATGTTGGTTTTGACATACATCACGGGATAATAATAGGACATAAAAATGCCGAGGAAAATCAAATTATAAAGAACACTCACATAACGCTCTCCGGAGATATACACAATCGCGAAGATCGCGAGATAAATCAAACTCCAGAAAAACGTTAGGCCATTGTTAATGACGCGGAACAATTTCGTGTTCGCATAATCAAACCGGTAATCGTGACGATGAAACTCATGAAAAACAGGGGCGTTGATGATCCATGATACAAAGAACGTCAACCCGACCATTAACAAGTACACATCATCTTTATGCCATGCGTTGAACGTGGGAAACGCAATCGCAAACGCCGTTGCGGTCAGTGGGATGGCCGCGAGCACATACTCAAACCAAGTGGTTTGCGAAAGCACTTTGCGTTTCCAATACCCTATTCCTAGAATCAAAACAAAGGTGGCTGGCATGATATAGAGGACATCGAAGTAATTCGAGAGAAATGCGGCGGTACCATACACCAACATATAAGCGAAGAAAAACTTCATCCCCGGAAACTTATATCGGGTTTTGATTTGAATCTCTCCGGAATCATCGCGATAGTCATCAAGACCAAATGCGGTGACCGCTTGGTATAACATTTCTTTCTTGCCTAGGTATTTGAATCCACCGCTTTTCAAAACTTCCTCAAATGTCGCTTTCTTGAGCAACAAGTTCGATAACTTGTCATTGGTCGAATAAATCGAAAGATCCGGATATGGATACTCACCGCGGTGAATCGTGATGTTTTTCTTTTTCAAGCGCACAAAATAATCGCTTTTTCCGATATGGAAATTGATGTGTTGTTCGGAAGGGCCCAAATCGTGTTTCCCGAAATTGGCGCGCATCATCATCATGATTTCGTCATTGCTCAAATAATAGAACGTGTCGTCATCTTCACCATAGGTAAGTCGTTCTTCGAGTTTGTCTCCCAAAACGATGGCAGAATGAATTTGACCAAACGTCGACGCTTCCGGCGCCATCCAGCGACCGATCAAATAAAGGTTGTCAAAAATGCGGTGATGTTCTCCCGCTTCAATGGCGATTTGATCGTTGACCGTCAAATTCTTTCGGACCGATGGATCGGAGAGCATCGAGAGATAGGGTTTGGGTTTCCCAAGTTTGACGCCAACGACAGACTTCTTGAGTTTGGGGAATACATCGTAGACGCGCTTCAAAATCTCATCTTCGGGAAAACCTTCGTCTTCGCGGTAAACAAAGTCGATGCACACAGCGCCATGTTGGGCAAGGCACGAAGATTTGTCGAACTCTTTGTAGTTAAACAATCGTAAAATCCGTTTGGATTGAGAGTAATCATTTTGAAAGTAATAGTTTAAGGCTTGAATTCCAGCAGTCGTGTTTTTTTGCGACAGGGCAAGATAGAGTGTATTCACACGCCAAACGGTATCCAAATTGGGATAATACAACAGCATTTGGTCCACTTCCTCCTTCAAGGCGGGGAAGTGTTTCTGATAAAACGCTTTGGGCATTCCTTCTACGACAACATATTTAGCTTGATAGATTTCGCCCGAAGCATCCACGATACCTGTGATCTTCTTCGATTCATCCGTGAGATATTCTTTGATTTTGAATTGCTTGATCGCGTTGGGATCGAGCACCAACAACCGCTCTTCGAGCAGTTTCATCCAATCTCCCGTGGTGTCCAAGCGTACGTGGGCTCCATCTTTGAGTCCCAAA
>JAQVKB010000189.1 GCA_028694875.1 Candidatus Izemoplasmatales bacterium | reverse complement strand
CCGCGAGTTTGACAATGCATTCCGCGTAGATGGCAGCCGCAAGAATCATGTCTTCAACAATCAGATATTCGTTGGCTTGATGAGCCAAATCTTCTTTTCCTGGGAGGTTGGGACCGAACGCAACGGCCTTTTTCAAGGTTCTTGCGTAGGTTCCACCGCCAATGGTAAGAAGAGGTGTTTCAGTATCTTTGGTATATTTTTGGTAGGTTTCATAAAGGACTTTCACGAGGGGATCTTGTGGCGACACATAATGAGGATTCGAGTTCCCTTTGGCAACATAGGTATATCCATAGGCTTTGACTTTGTTTGAAATCTGTAATTCATTTTCTTCAAAGGCATAATTTCGTGGATAACGAATGTTGTTGCCAATCTTGAAATTCAAGCCATCATATTGAACGATTGCAAGATTCAAGGTTAAATCTTTCATTTCTTCATCATAGGTTGCGATTCCCAGTTTATTCCATGCGGTGTCATCGACAAACAAATCATGAACCAAATCAAGGAATTTGGCATCCGTGACCGTGCGCAAAAACTCGACCATGAGGAATATCGCGTTCACGCCAAGATGTGGCCACGCCGCATGGGCGTTTTTGCCGAAAATCGTATAGGTGTTTCCCTCGATAGTTCCCTTGAGGTTTTTCTTGGTCAAATACGCTTCAAACTGCGATTGAACATTTCTTTTGAGAACGGCGACGCATTGATCGGGAACGACATTGTAACGTTCTCCTGCTTGCAAAGAAGCCACCAATTCGTTTTCTTCTTTACCAATGACATCAAAACTATAGATTCCCTTTTCGGCATAGATCAGCGGAAATTCCGCATCCGGCGCAAATCCAAGATCAGGCATTTGTTCCTTGTCGAGGTACCGACGAATGCAACGCATGCCACTTTCTTCGTCACAGCCAAGAATCAAACGGACTTTCTTGTTCAATTTGATTCCTTGGTCTTTCACCATACGCATCGCGATATAAGCCGCCATCGTTGGGCCTTTGTCATCCATCGCGCCACGAGCATAAATTCGACCATTCTCATAGGTCGCACTAAAAGGAGGGTTCCGCCAATTTCCACCGGTAGGAACGACATCGAGATGGCCTAAAATGCCTAAAACTTCTTCGCCTTCGCCCATTTCGATATGGCCTGCGTAATGATCGATATCTTTGGTCAAAAATCCGTCTTGTTTTGCGGTTTCAAGACTCCAATCGAGTGCTTGTCGAATTGGTTTCCCAAAAGGTTCTTCCAAATTAGTTTCATCAAATTCATCAAGGAGCGTTGGTATTTGTAGCAACGCTGTCGTTTTGTCGATATATTCTTGTTCGTATTGTTTTGCGATTGTGAGCCAATCCATAGGGGTTTCACTCTCCTTGTCATGTACATTTTACCACATCTTTTTGGCTTTGAAAAGAAAAGGCATCGAACCCAAGTGAAACACCGTTGTCACATTGACAATTTGCGGAAAATGCGTATAATGGAAGAGAAATCGCGCATCTTGTTTCGGGGGAAATCGATGCGCCTTGCGAGGAATTAACGTGATTCGGAAAATCGTCATGAAAAACTTGACTTGCGGTAATTGCATCGCGAAAGTAGAGCGTCGAACGGCGCGTCTTTCGTATGTCAATAGCGCAAGTTTTAATTTTACCAATCAAATCTTACTTGTGGACTTCAAAGAGGACTACGATGAAGCCGTTGCACTCAAAGAAATCAAGGAAATTGTCGATTTACTTGAAGATAATATAGTGACCTACTATTACGAAGACAAGGTAGAAATCAAGAAACCGAATTTCATAAAAGACTATTTACTGGTCCTGATAGGGATCGGTGTCATTCTTTTTACGTTCTTTGGCTATCGCATCTTCCCATTGTTCAATTTGATATTTGAAACTCATTATGTGGGACTCACCGATACGACAAGAATGATTCTTTATTGGATTGGATATGTCTTCTTAATTTCCAAACTACTACTCACTCAAATCAAAGGAATCAAACGATTTAATCTCTTCAATGAAAATACGTTGATGATCATCGCGACTTTGGCAGCGATGTTCATCGGGAAATTTGAAGAAAGCATTGGCGTCGTCATTCTCTATTCCTTGGGTGAACACCTTCAATCAAGAGCCGTCACCAAATCAAGGGAAGAAATATCGGCCCTTGTGAATATGAAAATCGATTATGCCAACGTGTTAAAAGATGGAAAAATCGTTGTCAAAGATCCGATGCAAATCAAGGTTGGCGATATCCTCGTGATTAAAACGGGTGAACGGATTCCTGTCGATGGAATTGTCACCGAAGGATCCACGAGTCTCAATACCTCGGAATTGACAGGGGAATCCAAACTCAAACGCGTGGATGTTGGGATGACAATCCTTTCGGGAAATATCAATGTAGGCAATGTCATCCACATCCGTGCCGAAAAAGAGTATGCGGATTCCACGTTGGCAAAAATCATTGATCTGATTGAAAATTCGACCAACAATCGTTCAAAAACCGAACTCTTTATCACCAAATTTTCGAGAATCTATACCCCGATTGTCGTCGGACTCGCGCTTCTTCTGGTCGTCTATGGATTGATTGTCGACCCGGCTAGTGTCTTTATCGATCAAGGTTATGTGTACCGCGCCGCGATATTCCTCGTAATCTCTTGTCCTTGTTCGCTCATGCTTTCTGTTCCTTTGTCCTATTACGCTGGCATTGGGGCAGCCGCAAAACATAATATTCTCTTTAAGGGTTCATCCTACTTAAGCACCTTAACAGATGTCAAAACGATTGCTCTCGATAAAACTGGAACATTGACCTACGGTAGTTTCTTTGTTCATAGTTATACCGATGATCGCACTTTGCAAATCGCGGCTTCGATTGAACGATATTCGAACCATCCAATTGCGCAATCAATCGCGCAATATTCTGAACTTCCGTATATAGATGTCACTGAAGTCAAAGAGGTTCCAGGATACGGAATGTCTGGATTGATCGAGGGAAAAAAATTATTGGCTGGTAGCCGCAAACTCCTTGAAAATGCGGGAATTAAGGTCGCTGATGAAAAACTCCCCGTGGGATCTTATACGTTCTTATCCTTAGGGGATGAATATGTAGGTTGCGTGGTCGTTACGGACGAACTCAAAGAAACTTCCATGGAAACGGTCAGATCCTTCACAAAACATTACGATACGGTGATGCTGACAGGAGACAACGAAGCTTCCGCTTGGGATATTGCGACCAAACTCGGTGGCATCGAATATTACGCCGAATTGCTTCCAGAAGAAAAACTCGCCAAATTCAATGAAATTCGTACCAATTCAATTAGCTTGTTCGTAGGAGATGGCATCAACGACGCACCGCTT
>JAQVKB010000188.1 GCA_028694875.1 Candidatus Izemoplasmatales bacterium | reverse complement strand
CCGCCTTTGACATCCACATTGGCCGCATCCAAGTAAGGCAAAATCAAATGGAGCGCTTCTTGGGACATGAATCCATTCGTGACCCAAATATTCTTGAGACCTTTTTGTTTGGCGAGGCGCATCGTCGAAATTGCATATTCGAAATAGACCGTAGGCTCGCTATAGGTGTACGAAATCGAAGGGGTATGTTGTTGAATCGCCTCTTGAACATGCTCCAAGGGTAGTATCTTTCTCCCAAAATGGGTCCGTTCCTTAGCTTGCGAAATGTCATGATTTTGGCACCAGGGGCAATGTAGATTACAGCCGACTGCCGCAAACGAGTAAGTTCTTGTGCCGGGTAAAAATTCCGCAAGCGGCTTTTTCTCGATGGGATCGATGGCTTGCGCAATGGTCAGTGAGTCATTCATCGACATCAAGACACCGTCCACGTTTTTTCGTACACCACATATCCCGACTTGCCCTATTGGAATAGAACAACGATGAGGACAAAGCAAGCATTTGACACTGCCGTTACGAAGCCTATCCCAAAGCAACGCTTTCTCCATCAAAACCACTCCTCTGTAACTCCATTATACCATATCGATTCAAGGGAAGAAAACCGCCTCAAAAAAGAAAAAAAAGAAATGAGAGTATCTTGTCAAAGAGACTCATTTGGGATAGGATAGAGGTGTAGATAATACCCCGCGGAGGAAGCTATGATTTATACCATCACACTCAATCCCGCGCTTGACTTTCATGTCGATGCGGGACATCTCGAGATTGGCAAACTCAATCGTTCCAAAACTTCCGTGTTGATTCCAGGAGGAAAAGGAATCAACGTTTCGATCATGCTTTCACGCTTTGGAGTTCCAACCACAGCCAGTGGATTTTTGGGAGGGTTTACGGGGAACCATATCCGAAAAACCCTGCAGTCGGTCCATGGAATTGACACTGACTTTGTAATGATTGATGGGTCGACACGAATCAATATTAAATTACGACACGATGGCGTCGAGACCGAAGTCAATCAAGATGGTCCTGTCCCCACGCCGAGTGAAGTTCGTCGATTGCTGGATCGCATCTCGATGCTCGAAGAAACCGACATCGTCGTGTTATCTGGCGCCCCGGCAAAAGGGGCCGTGGAACTCGTCGGAAAAATTGCAAAATCATGTCATGATCGTCATCTCAAATTCGTTGTCGACACTTCGGGAAAATCGTTCGTTGATGCGCTTCCTTATCAACCATACCTTGTGAAACCTAACATTCATGAACTCGAAGAGTTCGCGGGAAAAACGCTTGGAAATCTCGAGGAGATTGTATCTGCTGGAAAAGACCTGCTTCAAAAAGGAGCTCAATACGCCATCGTATCCCTAGGATCAGAGGGCTCATTGTTCTTCTCCCAGGATGAAATCTATCGCAATCGTGGTGTTTCCGGTCATGTCGTATCCACAATAGGATCGGGGGATTCGATGGTCGCAGCTTTCCTTATCCAGAAAGTCAAAGGTGCTTCGCTCCAAGAATCCTACAAACTGGCTGTCGCCGCAGGAAGTGCAACGGCCTTCACCGAAGGGATTGCGACCAAGGCACAGGTGGAAAGCATCTTGCCTCTCGTAGATATTGATTCCATATGAAAAAAAGTCGCCGAGGCGACTTTTTCTATTGAAGTTCGGTTTTTCGATCGATGATGAAGTACGTGGCGAGAGCCAATACGACTGCGACCCCAAAATAGGTGGCGCCAATGACCCAAAATGAAGGCATTTCGAACTGTCCTGTGTATCCAATATTCATAATAGCACGCATCCAGATCGAACCGACTGGCAATGAAGTGATATATGAGAGAACCGTGTCCAAAGCAAAATACAACAAGATTCCGTATAACACTTTGTGGCTACCTTTGTATACGAGGTTCAATAGGGCAAACAGGAACATAAAGAATGTTAAGAAATACAAGGCATAGGACAGAACCGTGAAAAGAATCGCGGTCGTATTCGAAAACGTAAAATAGCCACTTTCTTCAACAAATTCAACAAGATAGGGAAAGATGGAAGAGTCGCTAATGGTGAAGATGATCACATAGATTCCAAACAGGAAAGTCATCGCAGTTACCGCCAACCAAACGAAATGTGTAATGATTTTCGATGCCATGATTTTCCATGTCGGAGATGGAATCGCAAATAACAAATAGCCGGGTTTTCCATAGACGCGTTGTCCCATGGCCACAATCAAATTATAGATGGTGAAGATGCCAAGACCGCCTACGGCGGTCATGAGTAAGCCGTCAATGACCGTTGTTAATAGGTAATTGTTCACCCAATGAAAGAGAAGTGCGAGCAAACCTAACCCAACAATGGTGATGTAGATGGGAAGATAAACGCGGTAACTTGCTTTGAATTCATGCTTGATGAGTTTCCTAAGCATACTTGAACACCTCCTTGAATGTTTCAAGAAGCGATTTTCCCGATTCTTGAATCACTTGGGAAGTTGGTTGATGCAATAAGACTTTGCCTTCCTTCAAGAAAATCACATCGTCGAAAAATTCTTCGACATCGTAGATTTGATGGGTCGATAACAATACCGAAGAGTCCGGATTTCGTTCCGTCATGATGGTATCGAGAATCGTTTGACGAAGGGCGGGGTCGACGCCACCTATTGGTTCATCAAAAATATAGAGATCGGCGTCTCTCGCCAATACCAAAGCGAGTTGAAGCTTTTCTTGATTTCCTTTGGAGAGTTTCTTAATGAGTCCGCGGTCTTCAATTTTAAAGCGAACCAACATGTTATTAAATCGTTGTACATTAAAATCTTGAAACATATCCTTGACGTAATCACGCAAGTCTTTGATTCGCATCCATGTATCGAAGTATAGTTGATCCGGCAAAAAAGAGATCTTGGCTTTGGATTCGTAGTTCTTCTTTTTTCCGTCGACAAAGACATCCCCTTCATATTGAAGTGTCATGCCAGTCAGGATTTTGATGAGTGTGGTTTTTCCACTTCCATTGGGTCCTAGTAACCCAATGATTTTGCCACGTTCTAGTGACAGGTTGATGTGATCGACGGCCAACAAAGTGTTATACTTTTTGGTCACATCCACACATTCGACGAGTGGTGTCATAGGTTCCTCCTGTAAATTGATTCTATCAATTATTGTAACATGAATTTGTGACAAGGATGTGTCTTTTTTGAAACTATTGCATGAAAGAAAATGAGAAAAGAAAAAAGCACGTTGACAACGTGCTTTTTCAGACTGTAGACAAAGTACCCGAAATTTGGGTACTTTTTTTGTAGTTTTCCACAAGTTTGAATGAAATTCGGATTTACTATATACAAGTATATAGTAACGTGATATTCTTCGTGTGTAGGTGATGG
>JAQVKB010000187.1 GCA_028694875.1 Candidatus Izemoplasmatales bacterium | reverse complement strand
GGAGCTGATATGCTTCTTCGAGACTTTTCGCCACGGTATATTGCTTTACATTCATGACTTTCTTCCTTTCTATTCTGGAAGTGCCTGATAATCGGCACAAGTATCGATATCTTTGAGGATCCCCTCGTCATCCACATCAAGAATTTCTACTCGATGGCGATCACGGAAGACTTTCAAATTGGAGGTGCTTGGTTCCGAAAGAAGTTCTTCTTTCAAATCCCCCATGACTTTCAATGGATGCCCCTTGATTCCGCGATACCTTGGAACAAGCATTTCCGCTTGAACTTCCAACATCGCTTGAATGGTTTCCGAACGGATCAAAGGATAATCTCCTGGTATGATAAAGAAATCGCCCTCGACATATTTCGCACCACATTGAATGGACGTGAACATGCCTTGTTCATACATTGGGTTATAAGCAATCTGGACGAAGGGGCGTTCGTGAAGAATCTCCTTCAATTCTTGATGATAATGCCCTGTCACGACAATGACATGATCAACGAACGGAGAAAAAGTGTCAATCACGTGATAAAGAAGGGGTTTGCCACGATAGGGTAACACGAGTTTATTTTTTCCAACCCGACGCGAGAGACCGCCGGCAAGAATGATGACATCTGCCATATCGCACCTCTAAAACGCTTTCATGACCTCTGAATAAAAAAAAGGGGTAGAGGACCGTGTGAGCAAGCGTGTGTGATGGAGAAATCGTCCTTTGGGACGAAATGAGTAACATTTATTATAGCATGCTTTCTTGCGTTTTTCCATTCTTTCTTCAAAAAGAAAGAAAAAGAGGAATCGCTTCCTCTTAGGTCAAAACATGGATATTTTCAATGTTTGGCACATGGATGGTCTTGCGTGCGCGAATGTGCTCAATGAGGAGTTCGGAGATGTCAAAAGGGATCTCTTTGACAATTTCCAAACCGCGATACATCTCAAATTCCCCGCCACCAGCCGCACGATAATTGTTGAGGACAAGCGTAACCCATTGATCCTCTTGAACCGGTTTCCCCGCATATCTCAACGATGTGATCCGTTCTCCGATGGGTCGTTTGACATCAATCGTGTAGGCAATTCCATCGAACATGTCGTAATTATAGTGTTCTACTTTGGGATACGAGAATTTGGGATGGGATGTTAACACGCCATCCTGTAATAGAAAGTATTCCGCATTTTTTTCAAGAGCTTGTTTCAGACGTAACCCGTCAATTTTCACGACCGTCAAGGTGTTGGGATACACATAGGTCGAAAGCACGTTACGAATCGAGATGGTTTCGTCAAAACCCGTGACATCATTACCCAGTGATGTGGCGGAAATCATCGCTTGAGAAGCCATGAGTTGGACTTGGTTGATGAACGTAACGATTTTATGTTTGTCTCTTCTCGCCGCAAATAAATCCGTGATTTTCAAATCTTTCTCGGGCACAAACCCAATCGGTTCATCCAAAAAGATATTCGTGCTTTCTTGAATATCAGAAAGCAAGAATCGAAAGGCAGGATCAGCAGGATAGTCTTTCGCTTGAATCAGCGATACCTTTTTGTCAAGAAGATGAACTCCTTCTTCGCTTTTGGCGAATCGCAACTCGACTTCGCCCATCATTCGGCCATTGGAAGCGGGTTGAATCACCGCCGTATTGCCAATGATTTCCGCGATCGTGCGGTGTTGGTGTCCTGTCAATAACACATCGATTTCAGGGAATCGTTCGAGAATTCGACTTCCTACATTTTCAAGGGTGTCTTCCACATACTGTTGCTTTGTATGCAAATCTCGTTCAAAGCCACCATGATAAATGACGACGAGCGCGTCATAGGATTTGTGCAGTGCTTGAATGGATTTCTCAATGGCATCAAGTGGGGACAAAAACGTCAAATTGTCAATGTGTTCTTTGCGTTCCCAATTCGGAATATAATCAGTCGTGACTCCAACAAACGCAATTCGAATTCCATCAATGACACGAACATCAAAGCCTTTACCAAGAAAGGGATTCCCATTGGATAACAACAAATTGGCACTCAGAGGTGTGGCGTGGAGTTGATGGACAAAATCAAGAAGGTAATCTTGCCCATAGTTAAAGTCGTGATTTCCAGGAACATAATAATCAAATGATAATTCGTTGTATACGGTAGCGGCAGGGTTCTCAAAATCATGACGGTGTGTTTGGTGAAAATACAACAAAGGGCTACCTTGGATGGTGTCCCCCGAATCGACCAAAATGGTATTCGGATCACGCTTTTGTCGAATCGCACTCGCGAGACGAGATAGCCCCCAAGTCGTCGGGAGATTGTTCGCATAGTTGACATCCAACAAAGAACCGTGGACGTCGCTCACCGTTAATATTCGTAGGATGGTTTCACTCAACGGGATCCTCTCCTTTCTTGGAGTTGTTCTAGAAGCCAAGTCTCAGTAAGAGTGCTTGGACTAATTTCAGGACTTTCAACGCAAGCGGCGCCCACAAGCGCACCGCAAAGAAGTGCGTCTTGAAGAGAATACTTCCTTTCGATTGCCCACATCACACCGGCAAAGAAATGATCACCAGCACCATTACTATCCACGACTGTAGCCGGGAAGGCCTCTACGTGAATCATATCTGATTCAGACGATATTCCATCGGCTCCATCTTTTCCATGGGTGCAAACGATCAATTCTTTTCCCAATTCCTTCTGCTTCAACATCCAACTCTTCCAAGCCGGAAATTGGTCGCTTGAAAAGAAAACGACATTCGCAACGTCTAGAAAGGATCGATGATATTCTGAGATACCATCATAATCGTGCAGATCCACCCAAATTGGTTTTTTTAATTGGAGGGCATAAGGAAGAAATTGTTTCACATAAGGAATGATATTCATCACCAAGATGTCGGCTTCTTCCATCGCACGTTGGATTCTTGAGATGTCTATGGAAGGATTCATTCGAAGTGGGTGGGTGTATATAGAAATTCTTCCACCTTGATTATCCATGAGGTTCACGTGAGTTTCGGTCCCATCCGAGTCAACATCAATAATGGAGTTCACATGATTTTCAGACAAATATTCTTCGATTTTTCGGCCTTCAAAATCACTACCAATGACGATTTGAAGGGATACGTCCATCCCTAATTTCTGCATGGCAACTGCTTTACCAATGCCAGTTGAACCTGGTGTATGCCAGGAAGAAGATGCGAATATCGTTTGAGAATTTCCTTGAGGTAGTTGATTGAGATGAATCAACGTATCATAGGATGCTCCGCCAACAACAAGGACCTTCATCATGATCAACTCCTTCAATTCTTCTATTATACACCAGAAAATCCAGCAAAACCACGGTTTTGTCGATAACCGAAATTCATTCTTTCTCTTGTTTACGAAAGATGA
>JAQVKB010000186.1 GCA_028694875.1 Candidatus Izemoplasmatales bacterium | reverse complement strand
TCAACAAAATCATTGCGGTTGGGAAAACAGTCCTCAATTATGCCAACCCGATTTTCTGGTTCCGCAAACTCGCCATCAAACCATCCACAACGCTCGTGACCAAAGAGGCGTGCAAGTACATCATCTCGATTTTTGGGGAAGAAACCAACAAAATCTATTCCAAAAAGTATCGTCAAACCGCAGAGGAAATTGCCAAAGCGGAAGCCGATTTTGATAAACTCATCGCGGAAACATCAGCGTATGAAGGCCCTGAAGAAAGCGAGGAGGTTGTCCGTGAAAAATAAAGTAAAACCTCGATATCAGGAACGGATTGTTCCGGGTGTTTCGCGCAGTGCGGATACTCGGCCTTTCTTCATTCCACAAATTTCACGTTTGGAAGACAAAGAAACACAAAAGCAAAAGTTTGTTTCCCCCATTTTTGGCAAAGCCGTCAAAGATGATGTCATCGTTCCAAATGACCATCGCAGCTCGGGCGATATCGACAAAAAATACGACGTATTCCGTAAAGAGCGAAAACTTACCAAGGAAGAAGCCAAACGTCGATATGGCGATACCTATTACGAATTCTTCAGCGTCTCCAACAAAGATCTCTCAAAGATTCATGAGCGCAATCTTTCGGCCGATGACCTTCTGAAGAAAAAACAAGATCAAGAAGCCCATGAGATCATCGAACAAGCCCGTCCCAAAGTCGAAGAAGTTCCAATTCAAGATTTCTTTGGCGCGGCCAAAGAGCATGAAGAGACGACGCATGCTCGTTTGGATGACGTGTTGAGAGACATCGGTGTCAACCAAGAAGACGAAGGGGAACTGGACAAAGATCGTTTTTCTGAGATTGAAGAAGACGATGTCCTGTTTCCAGAAAACGAAGAAATCAAACCCAAAGCACAACCCAAGGAGGCTTCTTTTGACGATGACTTCACCTATGTCGAGTCCACAGAAGTCAAACCGAAACCCATATCACAACCTACCCTCGAAAAGATACGCAAACAAATCGTGGACGATTATCACGACTATCGTCTGCCACCAGTATCGATTTTCAAAAAAAGCAAACCGAAATCTGAAGTGGAAGCCACTTGGATTCAAGAAAACATCGATATCATCAATCAAACTTTACTATCGTTCGATATCGATGGTACCGTGACGGCCTATACCAAAGGGCCAACGGTTACACGCTATGAAATTAGCCTTGGCGCAGGAGTTCAAGTAAAAAAGATTACCTCAATCTCGGATAACATGATGATGAACCTCGCCGCGTTGTCGCTTCGGATTGAAGCGCCGATTCCTGGAAAAACCACGGTCGGTGTCGAAGTGCCGAACAAGGTTCGCGAAAGTGTCTTCTTTGGCGATGTCGTCGACAATCCAAGATTCTTCCATTCCGATGATCCTTTGATTGTTGCCGTGGGTCTCGATATTGATGCCAATCCTGTCTATACAACGATTGAGGGTATGCCTCACGGACTCGTCGCCGGTTCGACGCAATCTGGAAAGAGCGTTTGTATTGCATCGATCATTGCTTCGTTGATTTATAAAAACAAACCCGATCAAATCAAACTGTTGTTGATTGACCCGAAAAAAGTGGATCTACAACAGTTCTCAGATTTACCTCATTTGGTCACCCCGATTATCGATGAAACCAAACTCGCCGTCGAAGCCTTAAAATGGGCTGTCAATGAAATGGAACGTCGTTATGATGTCTTGAAGAAATTCAAAGCCGTCGACGTGAAAGATTATTATCGTCGTCGCATCGATGATCCGCAATTCGAAAAAATGCCACGGATCGTGGTCATCGTTGAAGAAGCCTCGGATTTGTTAATCAGTGGTGGTGCGGAAATCGAGGAAAGCATCCTCAAGTTGACGCAAAAATCACGGGCTGTTGGTATTCATTTGTTGTTGGCGACACAACGTCCATCTGCGGATATACTCAAAGGCGCCATCAAAGCCAACTTGCCGACTCGTTTTGCGTTTAAAGTGCCGTCTTCCACCGACTCATCCGTGGTCTTGGATACTACTGGAGCGGAAAAACTACTTGGCAAGGGCGATATGTTGCTTTCCGAAAACGGATTGATTCGCCGTCTCCAAGGCGCGTATCTCTCCCCCGAAGAAATCGAAGAACTCACGGAGTTTATCAAGGAACAAGCGTTCCCCCAATATATTTTCACTCACGAGAAACTCGCCGAAACCGCCAAGTCCCAACAAGCCGAACAAGAGCTGGATGAATTGTTTGGCGACATCGCACGATTTGTCGTCGATGAAGGCAAATGTTCTCTCAATAAAATAAGTCAGGTGTTCGGAATTGGATTCAACCGTGCTGCGCAAGTAGTCGGTAGTTTGGAACTCCATGGCATCGTCTCGGAAAACGCCGGGACAAAACCCCGCGAGGTGATCGTAGGTTACGAACGCCTCGAACAAATTTTGGACCGTGTTGGAAGAAGCTGATGACCATGAATGACATGTACGATCAAAACGTAGAAGAAGTAATCGATTCACCGAAGTTCAGCGAAGAAGAGCTTTTAGAAAATCGAAAATGGATGAAGAAGTCACGGGCGAAAAGCCGTGTCTTTCTTCTTTTTTCGACCATCATCGTACTTTCGCTCTTTTTGTTCTTCTCTCAGCCGCTTTTCATCTTTAATCCTTCGAATTCGACCGAAGATATGACGAGTACCGTCATCTTGTTCAATATGTTTTCCTATGTGTTCTTAGCGATTACGTTTGTATATATGATTTACTATCTTGTCTATCTTCACAAACGCGAATCTCTTTCGGAAGACGAACAAATGGAAACGTTTGAGAGTTTCAAAAAGAAATACAATGCGTTCGATCTGTTGGGCGTTATCCCCGTGTTTCTTGCCTTTCTCACCATCATCAACGGATTATGGTTTGGATTCGCGACTGTCGTAGGGCCTTCGATGGAACCTACCTTCTGTTCGGGAGATTATGTCGTCATCGATCATTACACCAACGATTTTGTGAAACAAGACATCATGATTTTCGTGGTCGCCGATGGCACGAAACTGATCAAGCGAGTGATTGCCGTTCCTGGAGATACGCTTCTCGTGGATGCGACCGGCGTTTACGTCAACGGCGAACTCCAAGAAACCTACTTCCATACCATCACTCATTACACCTATGATGGCGTGTTGCCGGATGGTGCTTATTTCGTGATGGGTGACAATCGCACCAATTCCAATGACTCTCGATCGTTTGGACTTGTTCATCAAAGTGACATATTAGGTGAAGTGGTCTTCCAAGTATCGCCAACAACCTGTGAAATTGGTTCCTAAGGAGTTTTCATGAAACAAATCCAATGGTTTCCTGGGCATATGGCGAAAGCTCGTCGCCAAGTCGAGGAAAAACTAGGACTCGTCGATATCG
>JAQVKB010000185.1 GCA_028694875.1 Candidatus Izemoplasmatales bacterium | reverse complement strand
ATCCTCGAGTTCCAACGCCCGTTGGACTTCGGTAGGAGAAAGGAATACCGGGCATACATCGCTACAACGGCCACACCCGAGGCAAGCCGTCGTAGGCTTGGTTTCAGGAAGTGGTTTGACAATCACGGCACCCAACGTATCATTGACAATCAAATCGTCAATCAAGATGGCGCGACCGGTCATGGGACCACCCGCGATGTACAGCGACTCTGCAGGATTCAGTCCTTCGACATATCCTCCTGAAAGTTGGACGAGTTCCGATACTTTCGTTCCAATCGGAACGAGATAGTTTCGTGGAGCGGTAATTCCTTCTCCCGTAATGGTAATGGCTCGAGAGACCAAAGGAAGATTCTTTTCGACCATGTCCGCAAAGAACATCACGGTTGCGAGGTTGTCGACAATCGCTCCGGCTTCGGCTGGAAGTCGACTATAGGTCTTATTGAGCACATGCTCGACGATATATTTTTCCCAACCAGACGGATAGACATCATCGACTGGGAATAAATGAATTTGAGGATATTCTTTGAGAAGCGGTTTGAGAAGTTCTTCATATTCGTGGTTGTAATGCTTGTAGGCAATATAACCCACTTTGGCATCCGCCGCACGAAGCGAATAGGAAAGGCCGCGAAGCAATTTCGCGGGGTCAGTGGAAAAGAGGGCATAGTCACAAGTCAAATACGGTTCACATTCGACCGCATTCACGATGACCGCGTCAATCGGAGACTTGCTCATGTATTTGACATAGGTGGGAAAACCTGCGCCACCCAAGCCAGCGAGACCGCCTTGTTTCATCTTTTCGACGAGTTGTTCACGGGTTAGTTTCGAAATCTGTTTTTCTTCGACACAAGCATCATCGAGAGTGTTTTTGAAATCGTTCTCGATTTCAATCGCCTCGACCATTTTTCCACTCGAATGCCAAACCTTTTTCACTCCTGTCACTTTACCACTGACAGACGCATGAATCGGCATGGCCCCAAAGCCTTCTCGAAGCGCAACGACTTGACCGAGTTTGATCTCGTCTCCTACTTCGACAACACGTTTGAGCGGCGATGCTTGTTGAAGCAAATGAATATAAACTTGTTTTGGTGCGAAATCGGTGTAGATGGGTTGTTGCTTTGACATCGATTTTCGTCCGGCGATATAACGCCCTTTGCTCTTTCGGAATGCCACTTGCAGTCCTCCTTTTTGCAGCTTGCCAAATGTCCTGTGCTATTATAGCACATTTTGCATGGTTTCAAACGCTTTTCTTAAGACTTGGATGATGAAACATCTTCCATCATCGCTCTTAGCGATGCGATTTGAGACTCATCCAAAATGAGATATTTTCCGGATGGTAAGTCCCCTAATGAAAGATTCATAATTCGAATTCTTTTGAGTGTCATCACATGGTAACCAAGTGCGGAACACATGCGACGAATTTGAAGATTTAACCCTTGCACTAAAACAATGGAAAACTTCCTGGCCCCAAGTTTGTTGATTTTGGTAGGAAGTGTCGTTTGTTTGCGATGTTTCACTGGATTATAGATTTCAACGCCACACTGCATTTGATGAAGGAAATCGGGGGTAATGTCACGATCGACTGTTACGAGATATTCCTTCTCATGCGCGTTTTCGCTACGCAAGATCTGATTGACGATTTGACCATCATTGGTAAGCAAAATGAGCCCTGATGAATCTTTGTCCAACCGACCAATTGGAAAGATACGTTCAGGAAACTTGATGGCATCGATGATATTGTGCGGTTTGGATTGATCGGTTGTGGATTCGACGCCAATCGGTTTGTGATACGCCAAATACACGGTTTTTGGTGCAACACGAATGGGTTTTCCGTCCAGTGTAACGCGGTCAAACTCATCGATGTCCATCCCAATTTGCGCGATTTGATCATTAACTCGAACACGACCGCTTTCAACGAAGCGATCCGCTTCTCTTCGAGAACAAATACCTTTGCTGGATAAATATACGTTAATTCGCATCATGTTCCTCCGACAGCAACATCCCCATCACGCGGGTATCTCGTTCATTCCAAGGAATTTGCGGATGCTTAGGCACAGAGAGATTATGCATATAGGCATCCTCGAGACGAACCCACTCTGGATAATACCCATACTCGATTTCATATTCTGCATATTCCGTGGAAGATGGACTTCCAAAAATAGAACAAATGAAATAATCGGATGTTTGATGAAACACATCGAATTCTTTCGCAAAGTCTGGATGAAATTCGATGGTTCTTCCAAAAGAAAGGATTGCGGGATTCATATCGTATCCGGTTTCTTCTTTGACTTCCCTTCGAAGCGCATCCAGCATCGATTCTCCAACATCGATTCCCCCACCCGGAAACTTGTATTCCCCAAATTTCCGACTACGAATGAGGAGCACTTTATCTTTATTTCGAATGATGGCACGAACGGCCTCTCGATGGACAATCGTTTTTTCTTCGAGAGATTCAATATGGTTGATGGTAAAAAGATGGCGCACAGGCACGCAATTTTGATGGGTCAAAGGGTATTCCTCAAGATTAATTCTTTTTGCATTTCTTTGGAAACCCGCATGATGGTCCGAAGAACGTCTTCGTAATACTGACGATATTCCTCATGTTCCACGGAATCTAGATTTTTTCGGATTACTTCGTCTTCACGTTGATGATCGTATACTGGTTTTTCTTCGCGCATCTTGAGATCCGCAATTTTGGCGACAATCAACATCCGCTCTTCAAATAGCTGACGAATCGTAGCGTCGATGGTATCAATCTGATTGCGATAGTCCTTCAAATCCATGAGAGACACTCCTTTAATGTTTACATTAAATCTATTATAACATGAAAAAAAAGTCTTGAAAACCAAGACTTTTACTCTCATCATTAGTATCCTTGACCGAGATTTTCGGTGGACTCTTTTCGTTGCTTACGAAGATACTTATTAATCTCGAAGGCGGCTTTCGATCCATCGTCAGCGGCCTTGACAATTTGTAACCAACCTCCGCCAATGCAATCACCCGCGGCGAAGAGACCGGGAATGTTGGTCATCAAATGATCGTCCACGACGATGTCGTTTTTATCGATGAACGCGCCCATGCGAAGGGCAAAATCCGCGGCAGATGGCGTTCCCATCGCGACAAACAACACATCGATATCCACGGTTCCATTGGTAGTGACAACGCCAGTGATAACATCATTCCCAACGATTTCTTTGATCTTATCCGATACGATTTGAACTCCTTCCACATCGTGTTCCAAGGGAACACCGTTGGTGAAGAGCGTCAAATCGGTCGAGAAATTGCGGAGCACGTCTAGTTCTTCGAGCATGAACTCGCCACTACCGACAATCGCAATGCGTTTGTTTCGGTAGATAAATCCATCGCAGACTGCACAAAATGA
>JAQVKB010000184.1 GCA_028694875.1 Candidatus Izemoplasmatales bacterium | reverse complement strand
GGGATACCTTCATGACGTCTTCAATCGTCTCAAACAATCCATTGGCAGCGCGGTAATCAATGATGCGTTGGCCAAAAATGATGCCAATTCCTTGGAGCGTCATCAGCTCGTCTAGTGTCGCCGTATTGAGATTGACCAGCCCCGATTCCTCGCTCATGGAATCCGTGGTCGTCTCGCTGCTAGATCGCGAAGGAATCGTCATGGAGAAATGTTCAAAAAGCGTCATTTGGTAGATGAGATTGGTCGTGTCTGCATCCGTCGTCAATCCACCCGCATAGGAGATCAAATCGAGTAAAGTATCCGTCGAAAGGACATAATACTCACCCGGTTTTTCCACTGCACCACCCAAATACACTTTGAATGTGGCGGTCTCTTCTGTTTGAGGTTTCAAAGGCACTTCAATCACCATCTCATCGACAAGAATTTGCGATAAATTCAAACTTGAGGCATCCGCATTCGTGGTGAGACCCCCTGCCAAAGCCAGCAATTCAAACAGTCGACTTCCAACTTCCAACTCATAAACTCCAGGAAGGAGGATTTCTCCTTTGATTTCGACACAAACCATCGCCTTGCTTTCGTCTTCCGCGGAAGATTGAAAGGGGATATAGATCACCATTTGATCGTAAACGGTCTTTGCCAAATTGATGTTCAAGGAATCGGCCTCTTCCAAAAAACCTCCCGCCATTTCGACCACATCCGCAATGCGCATGCCAACCCCCGCCACATAGACTCCCGGATACCGGACGGCACCTTTGACATCCACATACGCGATTCCTTCTGTGTCGACGGTCGAGGTTTGCACATATTGGACCACTTCTGTCGTCGTTTGCGCAAGGACACTGACCGAGGACGTGGATGTCATCGTCAGAAAATACACCATCCCCATGATTCCAATTCCTAAAAACAAAAAACCCCCATAGCGTTGAATCCAGGATTTCATCTTGATCACCTCGATTCGATATTACGCTTAGGGGGTTCTTTTTCTTTTAGATATTTTTTTGAGCAACAAAAATGGTGCGTTCTGGCATAATGACACGTTCGAGGACTTGAAACCCTGTCTTCAGAAGTTGTTCCTCATAGAGAGCCGCATCATGGGTTTGTTCGTAGATATCGACTTCCTCGATATCCTCGTCGAGATACAATTTGATGTGATGAACGATACTATGTTCGTTCTCGCCTTTGACAGACTTCCATTCAAATCGAAACTGTTCGTCGGTCTCTTGATACCCATCGAGCGCATCGATGTATTCTGCGCTTAAGACATCAAAGATGAAAACACCATGGATGGCCAAGGCGTCATAGATGTTTTTGAAACCAAACATCACGTCTTCCATGTCCGAAAGATGATTGATGACATCCATCGAGGCGATAATCGTGTCATACGTTGAAGGAATCGGATCAAGCATATCGTACATGGCGATATCGAGATTCACTCCTTCTTCATGGGCGCGATAATGGACGATATGAAGCATTTCTTCACTCAAGTCCGTCGCACTTACCTCAAATCCTCGCTTGGCGAGTTCGAGTGATAAGGTTCCTGTTCCGCAACCGATATCGAGTAAAGTTCCTGTGGAGGTGTATTTGTCCACGAGGCGCAAATACTCCTCATACACATCCGGGTCAATAAATGCGTCGTAAAAAGTGGCTAACAAATCATAACTCACTCGTAACGCCTTCCTTCTTAATCAGAGGTCGTTCGATGAATAATTTCTCAATTTGATAATGTTCTCGCGTTTCTTTGTGCATCACATGGACAAGAATACTTCCGAGATCGAAGAGAAGCCAACGGTTTTCGAGTTTCCCTTCGACTTTCACATTGATATCAGCAGGGACAGCTTGTTGGATTTTATCAATCGAGGCATGCACTTGACGTTCATTCGAGGCATGACACACAATTTGATAATCGAAGTACGGGCTTGCGCCACGGAAATCGTAAATTCGAATGTTTTGAAGAAGCAAATCGGACAATGCCTTTGCGACCGTATCGAGAAGGTCGGTCATGAATTTCCTCCATTTCGTAGGGAAAGATAAGATTCAAGGGTAGCCTGGCTGGACCGATCAATCGGTTTTCCACGGCTCGCTAAAAAAGATAGAATTTCTTGAAGAGTAAGAATGATCGCCTCATCGAGATTTTCAAAAGCTACTTGACGCACTTTTAGATTGTCAAATCCACGAGTCTCTTCCGCATAGTCAGCGAGAAACACGATTTTTTCAAGCATGGCCATCTGAGGACGACCTGAAGTATGGTAACGAATCGCATTGAGGATTTCAGGGTCCTTGACGCCTTGATCCTGAGCAAGTCCCGCCGCGGAATAGGCATGGACAAATTCTGGAATCAAGTGATCGGGAACCACTTCTTTTTGTAAATAGCGGGATGTTTCTTCGGGAGATAAGTATTTCGTCGCATCATGAAGATACGCCGCAACCATGGCTTTTTCCGGATTGATTCCGTAATGAATGGCCAATTCCTTTGCAAGTTTCGCCACCGCTTCGACATGTTGGAGCCGAAGAGGGTGTGCCCAAAGGAGTTTCGTCGCAAGATCCCTTGCTTCGATGGAAGTCATCAAATAATCGCGGGTCGCGCATACACACCAACGACAAATGGTGCATACGCTCGGACAAAGAAAGGAGCACGGATGGTCAAAAATCCTAGTCCAGAAATGACGATATCATATTTGAGGTTATCGCGGATACGGAATTCATGGGCCACCCATTTGGGGACCGCTTCGTCTTCGTTGAAAGGTGGTGTTAAGAGCGAATAAAGCTTGGTCGCATACAAATCATCCGCACGGGATGTTTTGGTGCGATGAATGTTCAACGTATTCGCAAAATAGGTCACAATATTGACTTTATCGCCCGTCTCTCCGTTGATCACATCGAGTCGAGCTAATCCCCCAAAGAAAAGGGTTTGACCTTCATTGAGTTGGAATACCAACGGTTTGATTTCTTTTTTGGGTACCGTCATTTTGTAGGAAGGACGCGTGAGATAGTGCGTATATTGGTGTTTGTTAATCACACCAGGGGTATCAAAAATCATCGTGCCATCAAGAAGTGGAAAACCAATCAAGCCAATCGTTGTTCCGGGTTGACTGGATACCGTCACCACGTCCGTTGGCATACCCAAATAACGTCGCAAAATTTGATTGATGATTCTCGATTTACCGACGTTGGTTGAGCCCACCAAATAGACATTTCGATTCTTTTTGTGTTTTAATATCAAATCCATTAAATCATCAAAATTATTGCCATATTTCGCCGAAATCAAAATCGAATCGAGGACGGTAAATCCTTCATTGGCCAACATAATTTTCAACCAATTCATGATCCGTTCTGGTTTGACATTTTTCGGTAACAAATCCATTTTGTTGCCCACGAGGATGACATCCTCGTTTCCAGTCAATCGCT
>JAQVKB010000006.1 GCA_028694875.1 Candidatus Izemoplasmatales bacterium | reverse complement strand
ATCCGTGGTGAGTTCGGTTGGAATCGCGACAGCGGCTTTTACCGTGAGCGAAATCGTTTCCGAAGCGACAGCGCCGTCCGCGTCGGTGACGGACACGGTAATCGTGTAACGTCCCGCACGGGTCGTCGAATATTCTTGCGTATACGTAATCGCATCCGTCAAGTCGCCATCTTCCGCATCCGAAGCCGTGATACCACGAACTGGATCGAAAGCGGTGGAACCGATGTAGTAAGTTTGGCTATTGAAGACACCCGAAAGCGTCGGGGCCGCATTGCCAGTTTCGCTTTCCACTGTCAAATGGACGGTGACTTGAGCGATCAAACCTTCGGAATCGGTGACCGAGATGATGTACGAGAACGTACCTTGTTGCTCTGTCCAAGCGGCATTGTATCCTTCGACTTGAATCGACGAAGTCAAATCGCCATCTTGATCATCCGTCGCGGTAATCCCATCGAGCGGATTGAATGTGTCGCCTTGGGTAATGGTGACATTTTCATTCGCGCCGACAAGGGACGGCGGCGTGTTGCGCACGGTGGCGCATGCTGCGAGCGCAAACGTCAAAACGGACGCGAGCGCAATTGCAAACAATTTTTTCATTCTTATCCTCCTAAATTAAATATGCAAACTCAACCTTTGGTTCCGCTTCTTCCAATGCCGTTCATAATGTATTTACGGAATGTGAAGAAGACGAGAATCAACGGTACAGTAACGAGGGCAGACGCAGCGATTTGCAAGTTATACATGATACGGTCGCCGCCAGGGAGGTTGAAGTTCGCATCGCGCAAGGCGACCGAAATCAACCAGTAGTTTTGTCCTTCGGTGCCACCCACGGCGGTAATCAACCGCGGCCAGATGAAGGCGTTCCATGATCCGATGACATTGAGAATCGTAATCGTAAAGATGGTTGGGCTCGCAATCGGGATCATCACGCGCGTCAAATACTTGAAGTCCGAACATCCATCGACCCGGGCTGCTTTGTATAAGCTTTCCGGAATTTGTTTGAAGTTTTGACGTAAGAAGAAAATGTAGGAGATGCTCGTCATGAACGGAACGATCATGGCGAGGAAGTAAGTGTCGGTGACGGCACCGCCGCCAATCCAACCAAATCCATTCTTACTGACGGTGATGAAGTTGGTGATGATGTAGAGTTCACCAGGAATCATCATCGTCATAATCATAATCGAGAAAATCGTCTCGCGTCCTTTGAATTCTAATTTCGCGAACGCGTAGGACGCGAAGATCGTCGTAATAATCGTACCAATCGTCGAGAAGAACGCAACGATGAGCGTATTCTTAATGTACACTCCGAAGTTCAGTTCTTGTAACACGGCTTTGTAGTTGACCCACTGCATATCCTGAAGTCCGATGAAAATCGATGGATTCGGGTTGACGGTGGAATCATAGAAATCTTTGAGCGAGGTCACGATCATCCAGTAGAACGGGATGATGATGAACACCGCCATCACAATCAAGAAGAAATACGTGAGCGTCATTCTTGTCGCATGAACGGCCGTTTGACGACGAATGTTCTTCTTGAGAAGCAACGTGTCTTCATCGTCTTCATTATCTTCTTCTTGGACTTTCTTCGCCGTAACTTTCTTGAGCCAAGGTCCAATCGACTTGAGGAAGCCTTTGAAACCATAACCCTTCGCCAGTTGCAAGGCGACGAACGTATTGTAGAAGCGAAGCGCGGCGCTGAACGGGTTCAAGCTCAATAAGTTAATCACACCGTAGAAGAATTTGGTGGCCGCAAATCCAGGTGACACTTCATAAATGATGATGTTCTTCACTTTTTTGAAGTGGATCACCAACAAAGGAACCGACACCGTCATGAAAATGACGAGGAGCGAGATTATTCCATTGAGTTGGGGACTCTCTAGTTCACCCAAGAAGGTTTGATACACATAGTTTTGATCGAGGTTGGCCAAATCGATGGTCGTATCATTGAGCATCGGAAGTTCGACGATGCCAAAGAAATACAAGAAGCCCACGATATAAAGAATCACAAACAGCAAATCAATTCCAACAGTAATCCATTCCAAACGATTGGTTTTTGCGAATAATTGGTTTTTCACTGTACGCACCCCCTAGTAATGGACCCGTTTCTTGCCGACTTGCATTTGCACGAGCGTCAAGAGCAAAATAATCGCGAACAAGACGATCGACGATGCCGCCGCCAAGGACAGGTTTCCAGGCGTTGCGTTGTTCAAGTAATCGTAGATGTAGAACACAATCGTTTTTAACGTATACGTGGCACCTGCGGGAGTTCCGGTATTCCCGAAGATCGCGATGACCGAGTTATACGTTTTGAAGGCGCCGATGACGGATGTGATTAAGATGTAGAAAATCATCGGGGAAATCAAAGGAACGGTAATTTTCGAGAAGATTCTCGATTTCGGCGTGCCATCGATGGCCGCCGCTTGATAGTATTGTTTGTCGATGCCTTGAATCGAGGTCAAGAACACCATGATTTTGAATGCGAGCGCCGCCCAGATTCCGTAAAGAATCAAGACAAACATCGCTTTCCAATACGTCGCTCCGCGTTCGACCCAAATCACGGGGTCGACACCGAACACGCCTAACATCTTGTTGACCAAACCGGCGGATCCGCTTCGGAACATGTAGGCGAAGACAAGACCAATCGTGATCGCATTCGTCACATACGGTAAGAAGTACACCGTTTGGAAGAATCCTTTGAGCGGCTTGATCGAATTGAGCGCCGTGGCAATGAGCAAGGCAATGATCATCGAGAGCGGAACGCTCACAAACACGATGACAAGCGTATTGATCATGACAGATGACTGCGTATGCGAAGAGGGGATAATGAAGTTGTCTTCGGTAATGACGTTGATAAAGTTTCCAAATAAGGTGTATCCAGTAATCGAGCCGTCGGCCGAGTTATATCCCTCGTAGACGACGAGTCGGAAGGCATTCACGATCGGATAGAACGTGAAGATGCCAAGAAGAATCATCGCTGGCGACAAGTAAACGACCGCCTTGAACCATCTCGGCCAGTTGACGAGAAAGCCCAACTTGTGATCGACAAGGAAATCGCGGATGCGGCCAAAGAATCCTTTGACAGCATTCCGCGCCGACCACAGCGCGTTTTTCAACTTATTCATGACTTACGATGCTTCCAGATTCTTTGTCAAAGAGATGAATCTTGTTTTTCTTGACGGAAAGTTTGACTTTCTTTGCGCCAATCTCGACATCGTCGGAATCGACCAACGCACGAACATCCGTACCATTCAATTCAAAATGAATCAACGTATCTCTACCGATATGGAACGTTTCTTTGAGATCGACTTCGAACCCTTCAGGATCGACTTTAAAATCTTCTGGACGTAAGCCCACTGGATATTCTCCATCGGCCGCTTTGACGACGCCAATCTTTTTCTTGTCGGCGAACAACGTACCTTTTTTGACCTCACCTTGGATGACATTAATCGGCGGGTTACCAAGGAACTTTGCGACAAACAAATTGTCGGGATGATTGTACATTTCTTGTGGAGCGTCCACTTGTTGTTTCACACCGAAGTTGAGGACGACCATTTGATCCGAAATCGACATTGCTTCTTCTTGGTCATGGGTCACGAAGATCGTCGTGATTCCCGTTTCGCGTTGAATCCGTTTGATTTCTTCTCTCATTTGCAAACGAAGACGCGCATCGAGGTTCGAAAGCGGTTCATCGAGCAAAAGCACACGGGGCTTCTTCACCAACGCACGCGCAATCGCGACGCGTTGTTGCTGACCACCGGAGAGTTGTCCGGGTTTGCGTTCGAGCAATTCTCCGATACCGACGAGATTCGCCATCTCGTGGACTCTGGCAATCGCTTCTTCGCGTTTGATCTTCAAGTTCTCCAGTGGGAACATGATGTTTTGGTACACCGTCATGTGTGGATACAACGCATAGTTTTGGAACACAAGTCCAATACCGCGTTTTTCCGGTGCCAATTTGGTGACTTCATCATCGCCGAAGAAAATCCGACCTTCTGTCGGCTTTTCAAGTCCTGCGATCATGAAAAGGGTCGTGGACTTGCCGCAGCCGGAAGGACCAAGCAATGCGATAAGTTTTCCGGATTCGATGACGATATCCAGTTTGTCGACGGCGCGGGTTTCCCTGCCAGTCTTGTCGGTGAAAACCTTGGTTAGATTTTCAAGTCTAATTTCCATGTATGTCTTTCCTCCATAAAATAAATCCAAATTTGTATTGAGATAGCATAAGCAAAAAAATCACATTCGAACTTCAAATGCGATTGATTTGAGAAAGATTTGTTTTTGGGGTGATGCCGAAAGGAATTGTTGCCGAATCGTTCATGAATTGCGTTACCACCGTATCAGAATTTTTCGAAAATACCGCTTCGTGCATGGTTCTATTATACATCGAAACAGCTTCGATTTCAACATCATATCACGTAAAGAGAACGTTAACAGAGAGAACAAACCACCCCTTTTTGGGATGGTTTCCTTTGGAAAAATGAATTACTTGATTCCGAGGCTGTTCTTCCGATGGGGATGGAAGAAGAAAAGGAAGTATGTCGCGAGTCCTAAGACAAGGAAGTAAATCGCCATCGAAATCCAAAAGATATGTTCGTACTCGGTCATGACATGCGGATTGGCTGGAAAAATGCCTTGATCCTGTAATGCCATATCGGGCAATGCCCCATTTTCTTGAAAATAAGTATTGATGGCATCTGCAATTGATGAATCTTCCTCTGGGAGAGAAAAATCAACGGAAAGCAATACGGTGCCATCAACCGCTTCTAATTCAAAGGTGTCATAATCGGATGAAAACCAAAGCGGATCGATATAGACATATCCGTCGGGGTTCACACCCATCATCACATTGAGGGATCGAAATCTCGCAATGGAGATTAATACAGAAGCCTGATTGTGACCATTGATCAATCGGACCATCATGCCATCATCCAACGTCAATGTCGTGGAATGGACGATCAAGTAGTAATACAATTCCGCGTTCACATTGACGGTGTCTTCGCCAATAGTCGCCACTTCATACATCCGGACTCGATAGCCGTTGGCGTCGACACTGAAGATTGGCGTTTCTTGATGATAATCGGGAATACTCGAATAAAAGAAGAAATAATCGGGATTGGGTTCGTTGAGTGCCGCTTCTCCATATTTTTCGAAATAAAGACTGGTCATCAATCCGCGGGAATAATCGAGCGCGAATAGAAACATGAGAACAGCGGTCATCGCGAAGAGGATGCGGATAAAGATTTTCAACTGTGGATACCTAGGCCGTTGGCGATGGCTTCTGCTTCTGCGTCTTGGAACCAACGATAGAGGTAACGATTGCCAAACACGAGTTTGCAATCCGTTCCGAGATAGTTATGCGAATAACCCAAACGAACCAATTCATAGTTGAGCAAGGTACCATCAATCCAAATCAATCCTAAGGAACGACCGTAATTGTCGGTAGCGCCACTATTGGGATCGCTTTGAATGTAAATATCGACCGCGGCGTTCAAGACCGAAGTCGTGTACGCTTTGGCTTCAAGACCCCAATCTTCGGCGATGGGATAACTTTCCGGAGTATCGACACCCAAGAAACGAACGCGGGCTTCATCGGTGAAACCGGGGGTGAAACCAGCGGTATCACCATCATAGGTATAGACAAGCGTGACTTTGGTCATACCACCAAGCGGGTCACCAAAGGGTCTGTCGATGAATTCAAACGTCAATGTCGTCGGTTTGTCGACGGGGAATTGTCCTACCTCGTCGATATAGGTCGGAATATAAGCATCCCACTGTGACAAACTGAAGGTTCTCGTTCCCTTGACAACGTCCTTATTGCGGATGAAGACTTCATCATCCATCAAAAACGACATGTTGCCAATCGAGAAGATTGTATCGATATAGGTACCATTCTTATACACGAGTTGAATACAGTCGTTGCCATCAAAAATCAAGTTCGCATTCGTCAAATCCGCTTTCGCGAGCAACGCCGCATCGGCATTGGCTCTGACGACGGTGTAAGTCTCTCCTGGAGCGAGGCTGACATTGTCGAGCGGAATGATATAGGTGATGGTATCTGATCCGTTTGCATATATCACCAATTTATAATCTGCGAGTGCGATCGCCGCATCGGTCGGATTATAAATATCAATCGCTTGATTGGTCGTATCGTTTCCACCATCGACATATTGAGAAATGAAGAGCGAGGTTTCGTTCGAAGTAAACGTGTTTTGATACAAGTTGACAGTCACAACACCCGAAGAATAGAAATCGCCGATTTCATATCCTTGATAGTTGGCAAAAGAATCTTCCGCGTAGGCATCATCCGTAACATAAGCAAACTGGTACGCGATGAATTGTTCTTCTAATACTTCTTCGATTTGAGCTTTGAGCAATCCGGTCAAATCCGGAAGTTTCGGATCGTTGTATCCGATATAGATTGTCACCACGGTCGAAGCGACGGTAATCGCATCGCCGATAACAAATCCGTTCCCATAATGACTAAACGTTTGGTCTTCGACAGTGTTGTCGGTGCAAATGGAAACCGTGAAGAGGATTCCTGCCGACGTCATCGCCGCTTGGGCTTCGGAACTCGTCATGCCAGTGAGGTCGGGAAGTTTGGGATAATTGAGTGCGAAATAAAGGGTGATCATCGTTCCGCCGGCGACTTCGTCTCCCGCGGCATAATCGCCACCATATCGGGAGAAGATTCCCGTTTCGACACTTTCATTTTCTTCCGTCTTCACAATCAGCGTAATGGGAAGACCCGAAAAAGAACTTCTCGCTTCCGTTTCCGTCATTCCA
This sequence comes from Candidatus Izemoplasmatales bacterium, assembly GCA_028694875.1. Classification (GTDB taxonomy): domain Bacteria; phylum Bacillota_I; class Bacilli_A; order Izemoplasmatales; family Hujiaoplasmataceae; genus JAHIVB01. The sequence goes on along the minus strand of JAQVKB010000006.1, from coordinate 8,128 downwards.
ACGAGATTGGGTAAGGTATAACCGGTGGATTCTTGCGTGCAGCCCCCTAATATGAAGAGGCCAAAAAGGGCGACAAAGAGAATTGCAATACGTTTTACCATGAAAATACTTCCTTTATTAGGGTAAGAAAAAGCCGCTCGAGAGAGACAGAGCGACTCGTTGTTTGGCTGATTCGGTTTTCACCGTTATCCAAGCAAAGCGGCGAATCCACCAAGAACGCTGTCAAGATATCCTCCAGAATAAAGGAAATATCCGATCGCGCCGAGAATCGCCAAGACAAGAAACAATTTAATGAACTTCTTCAAGAAAACGAATAAACCAATAATCACAAAAATGGCGATACCAAGAAGGATCAAAGCTTGAATCCAAGGTTGGAAGGTATCGAATAGATCCAATAGTTGTGTAATGTAGTCTTCCACAAAACCATTAATCGTTTCAAGGATGTTGGTCATAAGTGAGCCCCCTTACTAAAAATTCTTCTTCTTCGTAGTCTCATTATACCACAATTAAAAGCCACGAAAAGGAGATTTTTCGAAAATTAGAAGACGCGCCGATTTTCAATCGCTTTGGAGAGGGTTTGATCGTCCGCATATTCGAGATTGGCGCCCACGGGAACACCATAGCCTATCCGCGTGACAAGCAGGTCTGTGGAGGACAAAACGCGCTTTAAATATAATGCGGTGGTTTCTCCTTCTTGGGTCGCCGAAGTGGCCAAAATAACTTCTTTGACTTCGCCTTCTGCGACGCGTTGCCAAAGTGTACTGAGGTTCAACTCATCGGGTCCTACGCCTTGAATCGGAGAGAGGGCCCCGCCGAGGACATGATACTTTCCTTTGTAAGTGCCGCTCTTCTCGATGGAGAACACGTCTTTGGAATTTTCAACGATCATGATGCGACTGGAATCGCGATGGGTATCCGCACAGATTTCACATTGTTCGAGATCGGTCAAATGATGACAAACTGGGCACGGTTTGATCGCCGAAATCGCTTGAACCAACGCTTCGGAGAATTGATCGACATCCTGCTTGGTCAAACGCGTGAGCGTGTGCATCGCATATCGCTCCGCGGTTTTTCGGCCGACGCCAGGGTAGCGCGCAAACGCTTCAATCAACGCTTCCAGCGATTTGGGGTATTGCATTAGAACAACCCCGGCATTTTGATGCCTTGGGTCAATGTGCCAACGGTTTCTTCCAATTCACGGTCGACACGTTTGAACGCGTCATTGAGCGCAACGACAATCAGATCTTGAAGCATTTCAACATCATTCATATCGACATCTTCTTTTTTGATGTCAATTGAAAGCACTTGCTTGGTGCCTTTGACCGCAACTTTGACCACAGAACCACCGGCTTGACCATAAAACGTCGAGTTGTTGATTTCGTTTTGGGCTTTTTTGAGATCTTCTTGCATCTTTTGAATTTTCTTAAACATTTGCGGATTGATCATGGAAATGACCTCCTTATTTTTTCAACGTGACGATATCGCCAAACAAATTGACGGCATCGCTGACAACTTTCTTTTCGGTTTCGACTTTTTCTTCTTGCACTTCTTCAGCCGACATGTCATGCAAATCATCGCATACAATCGGGGAGAGTTTGATGCGGCGTTTGCCTTGACGCCAAAGCGTCGCAAACTCTTCGGCGATGTCCGCAAACACGGTATCGGGAAGCGCAATGAAATCCATTTCGCGCCCAAAGGCTCGCTGCAAGACATCTTGGATGATCGGTCTGCTGGAAGGACGCATCAATCGGTTACAAGGACCGGCGCTGGAGAACGTCACAATGATCTTATCTTTGGAACTGGCGACGAGTGTTGCCGTTTCCAAAATGATTGCAAATTGGTTGTATAACCCATTGGGATTCGATCTCGTGAGTTGACGCCAACGATCCATTAAATAAATTTTATCTTCTCTATCTCCATTATTGAGAACTTCTTCGACGAACTCAATCTTGTAGGTATTGGTGATATCTTCACAGATTTCAATTTCACCGGTTGGGACTTCTTCTTTGGTTTCTTCGGGGCCAAAGAGAGAAGGTTGATCTTCTTCGGGTTCTGTGGTCGCTTGAACGCTTTCAAGCACTTCTTCATCCAAAGAAGGGGTTTCTTTTTTCTCTTCGACGACTTCAAGAATCGTTTGTTTTTCGACAACGACAGGTTCTCGTTTTTCAAGCTCGGAGACGCGTTGCTCAAGTTGATCAATCGTTTGAAGCCAACGCGCTTCGCTGTTCAGTTCCACATCCGTCATCTTGATAAACGCCAGTTCGAGATACAATTTCGGATTGTTCGCCCATTTGATGTCGTTTTGGGTTTTATTGAGAATATCCATGTAATAGAAAACGCGTTGATTACTTAACGCTTTGACCAGCGATAAAAAGCGTTCGTTGTAAAACAAACTATGTGCTTCTTCGGTCGCGCCGACGTTTTTCATCATCAACACATCGCGCAAGAATTCCATCAAATTGGCCGTAATCTTTTGGATTTCTTTGCCTTCCACGATGAGTTCGTTCATCGCGGTAATCGCCTTTGTCGAATTCATTTCGAGGATGGCTTCGATGATGTCCATTTGACGTTCATACGAAACGGCGCCACAGATTTGATTGACGTCCTCAACGCCGATGTGTTCGGGCGCGTAGGCGTGGGCTTGGTCCAAGAGACCGATCGCATCACGCAATCCACCTTCCGCATAAATCGCGATTTGTTCGAGGGCATCTTCGTCAATCAAGATTTCTTCTTGTGCGACGATCTCGCGAAGTTTTCCGACGATGTCTCTCGGCGTAATCGCCTTGAAATCAAAGCGTTGGCAACGCGAATGAATCGTCAAAGGAATCTTTTGCGGTTCCGTCGTACAGAGGATAAAAATCACATGCGATGGTGGTTCTTCTAATGTCTTCAACAGCGCGTTAAAAGCCCCCGTGGACAACATATGGACTTCATCGATGATATAGACTTTATACTTCACATAACCAGGAAGATATTTGACCTTATCACGGATTTCACGGATCTCGTCGACCCCATTGTTGGACGCGGCGTCGATTTCGATGACATCGCTGATCGAGCCATCTTGAATGCCTTGGCAAGCTTCGCAAACATTGCATGGATTGTCAATCGGCGCATGGACGCAGTTGACTGCTTTCGCGAAGATTTTCGCGATTGAAGTTTTCCCAGTTCCGCGAGGACCACTGAACAAATAGGCATGCTGAATTTTACCCGTTTTTAGCGCGTTTTGGAGGGTAATGGTAATATGTTTCTGACCCGCGACTTCATGAAAGTCTTTCGGGCGATAGGTACGATACAGGGCACGGTAACTCATCATTCATCGCCTTTCTGCCATTTCCAAATTGGACTTTGTGCAAGAGAAGGTTCTTCTCACTTGCTTCTATTATACTCGATTCTGATCTATTTTTCTTCGGGCTGTGACGCTTTTGCATTGTTTTTTTCGCGAACCAAATCAATGGCGATACCAAGCGCTCGTTCTTCGACGGAACCCGATCGGAACTTCTTTTCCAATCGGTCGAGATTTCCAGATTCATCGTTACCATCTTGTAAGACTTTATAGACGGCTTTCATCGCTTCTTGGAAACGTTCATGATGTTGAAGCCGACGGTAATCTTCAATCAAAAAGGATTTGGTCGCGGACATCTTGTCGGCGACCTCTTTTAAGAAGATGCCTTCATAATCGACTTTCTTCTTTCGATCCGCAATCTTTTGAATTAACGTGTCGCCACCATAATAGATGAGCGCAAAGAATACCGGAATTGTCCATAGCACCAACAAGTCCGCGACTTGGGCTTCTGTCGTCGCAATCAAGTAAATCGAATAGCCCAGCACGATGATTGAAAGCAGGGCGAAGATACCAAGATAGTATTTCAAAGGTTTTTTGTATTGTCTCATGGGTGTCACCTCTCGAAAACATTATACAATAAAAGACCTTGATTATGATAAACTATTTACGGTGATATCCATGATCTTTGAACCCATTGTCGGAATCTCGACCAAACTTGGCGAAAGCGCTGTGAACATCGTTCGAATCTCCGGAGAAGGTAGTTTTGATATCGTCTCCAAAGTATGGAAAGGTCCTCGTATTCAGGACGCTTTTACGCATACAGTTCTTTATGGGCATATCGTGGATCACGAGGAAACCATCGATGAAGTGATGGTCTCGATCTTCCGAAGCCCGCGTTCGTTTACGACCGAAGATACGGTAGAGATTCAATGCCATGGTGGGTCTTTCATTGCCATGGAAATCGTCAAGTTGTTACTCCGCGAAGGCGCCAGAATGGCGGAACGTGGTGAGTTCTCAAGGCGTGCTTTTTTGCACGGCAGAATTGATTTGACCCAAGCCGAAAGCATTATGGATATGATTGTGGCCAAAACCAAAGATCAACTTCGCTTGGCGAATGCATCGCTGCGTGGTGGCATCAAAGAATTGGTTCGTGGAATGCAAGATGATTTGTTATCGATTATTGCGACAATTGAAGTCAATATTGATTATCCAGAGTATGATGATGTCGAAATGTTAACGACGGAAATCTTGCTTCCAAGAATGCAACTTTTGGAAGAAAGAATGCATCAAATCGTCCACGCTTCGAAAGCGGGGGCGAGAATCAAGAATGGGTTGTCGACCGCGATTGTCGGTCGTCCGAATGTCGGGAAATCATCGTTACTGAATTCGCTGCTCAAAGAGGAGCGCGCGATTGTCACCGAAGTCTCTGGCACAACCAGGGATTTGATTGAAGCGGAACTCGATCTTCATGGAATTCTGATTCGTTTGGTCGATACCGCAGGCATTCGACAAACCGAAGACTTGGTCGAAAAAATAGGGATTGAGCGTTCCAAAAAAGCAATCGAACAAGCGGAACTCGTGCTGCTGGTGTTTGATCAAAGCCAACCCTTGGATGAACAAGACAAGGCTTTGCTCGAACTCACCAAAGACAAACATCGAATACTCATTGGAAACAAAATGGATTTAGGGAAAGTAATCGACCTCCAAGGCGAAGTCTTCATCCCAATTTCCGCCAAAGAAAATACCGGACTGGATCAAATTGAACATCGGATTCGGGAGATGTTCTTCGATGGATCTTTGGAAGAAAAGCACGAGGCGATGTTTTCCAATGCGCGTCAAATCGCACTTCTCGAAGAAAGCCATCAAACCCTACTCGATGCGATAACGACTGCCAAGGCCTCAATACCTGTGGATTTGATAGAAATCGACCTTCGAAAAGCTTGGGGAATTCTCGGCACCATCACGGGTGAATCGACGGAAGATGATTTGATTGATACTCTATTCTCCAAATTCTGTCTTGGAAAATAAAATGTTTCACGTGAAACGTTGATAAAAAGAATAGGCACGACGTCATCATTCGTCGTGCCTTCATCATTTTCCTATCACACTTCTTGGGTATTCTGATCATAGCGGTCCATAAAGGATACGCGTGAATCATCATCGTAATAGCCCAAAACTCCGTTTAGATTCACATTCTCTGCGGCGCGAAAGAGATTGATATCGGTATTGACATATTTCTTCCGCATCGCTTCAACCAAATGCTTCATCTCTCGTCGTTTGGAATCGAGTTGACATGACGCAATCTTACAACCACAATTCATCGTTTCAATATGATTCGACTTGGTAAACCGAAGGATATCTGCTTCTTTCACCATATACAACGGTCGAATCAGCTCAATCCCTTCATAGTTTTCTGACTTGGCTTTGGGCATCATCGTCTTGAATTGCCCCGCATAAAACATGTTCATGAGCGTGGTTTCGACGACATCATCGAAATGGTGTCCGAGCGCGAGTTTATTACAACCCATTTCTTTCGCGGTTTTATAAAGGAACCCCCTACGCATACGTGCGCATAGGAAACAAGGGCTCTCGGGAGACATCCCCTCGGCGACGGAAAAGATCTTCGAAGGCTTGACCACCACATCGATCGCAAGCCGCTTGCAGTTGTCCAAATGCTTTTCAAGGTGATCTTCCAAAAACCCTGGATCCATCGTCAAGAAAACCAAATCAAATCGAACTTGCGATGCTCTTTGCCATATTTGAAATAATTTCGCCATCACCAAGGAATCTTTTCCACCCGATAAGGCGACGCAAATCTTGTCGCCATCTTCCACCAAGCGGTATTGATCGATTGCTTGAAGAAACTTCGAAAAGATCGGTCCTTTGTAGGTTTTTGTTAAGGAACGCTCAATGCGTTCCGCTTCCGAAAATTCGCGCAAAATATCACCTCAAATGCATCCTCATTATACACAATGAACTCCTGAAAGTAAAGTCCATCACTTCTGCCGATAATTCAAAATAATCAAAATTAATTCTTGCATTATCAAAAAGAAGATGATATAATTATGCTGGATTTAGAAAATGGAATATTATGGAGGTTGAGTTATGACAAATTTCGTTTGGGCTTCCAAAAAGCCCCTCGATGATCTTGCGACGCTCTCCGATGCGAACATCACACTCAACAAGTCCGCGACCAATTACTTTGAACACGCTTATGCGGTTCTGCTTGGGTTCGATCCCGAACGCAAGCTCATCGCCATCAAGCCGATTACCAAAGAGGAAGCGGGGATGGGGTATGTCCCGGAAGAACAGCAACACAATATCACCGTCCGCTCGAGTTACTCTCGGGTCAGCAACAAATTATTTATGAAGGAAGTCGCCGATGCCGTTGGTCTGAATTTTCAGCTGCAACCAGCTTATAAATTCAGAGCCGAATGGAATCACAAAGATGGCGCCCTCATCATTGATCTCAAAGAAAAAGAGGTGTAACCCATGTTCTTAGATGTTTCCGTAGCCAACACCATGTTATTACTGTGGTTCGCTGTATTCATCCTCGCCGCGATTCTCGAAGCGTCGACGATGGCGCTCACCAGCGTTTGGTTCGCTGCTGGTGCCTTCGTAAGCTTCATCATCGCCCTGATTTGGCCCAATGCGATTGTGGCACAAGTCGCCGCGTTCCTCGTGGTATCCGCGTTTCTCTTGTTTGAAATTCGCCCTGCACTCAAAGGCTACTTACAAAAGAACGACATCAAAACCAACTCCGATAAACTCGTCGGTAAGATTGCCGTCTGCACGACCGCATTCAAAGCTGGCGATCGCGGTGAAGTCAAGATCGAGGGCAAGATCTGGACCGCCATTTCCAACGAGGACATCAAACTCAACGATAAAGTCGAAGTTCTCGCCATCGACGGTGTGAAACTCGTCGTCAAAAAGGCAGAATGAACGCAGGTTTCTTCAAACGAGCGTTCTCCACGCTTCTCGATATCGTCTTGGTGATAACCGTCGTCGCAGGGAGTTACCTGCTCCTCGGTCAACGAGTGATCCAAAACCAGATTCCGAATTTTGCGATTGTCTATCAAAACTACCAAGAAGTGGTCGAAGCGTATAACACCGATCTCGCCAATGCCAAAGAAGATTACAATGTTGCGCTGACACTCGCGGGAGAAGACGAAGATCTCCAAGCGCAAGCGCTGGCAGATTATACATCCATCGTCGATCGGTTGAACGCCCAAAACCAGCTCGACATTGCCCCATTCAATACCCCTGTTTTAAAATATATTCTGAATAGCGTCTACTTCTTCGTCATTGGATACCTCTTACTCACTGGCATCTACACACTGGCCATGGGAGGAAAAACAGTGGGTCGCAGAATGCTTGGCGTAGAACTCGCGGGGGCTGTCAATCCGGTTTCGATATTGTTACACGATGTGGTATTAAAAGCATTCGTTCCGCTGTTTCTCATGATTGTCAACTTAGGACTCGGCCTCATGGTCGCCGCCATCGGGTTGATGGTCGACGCGCTCCTCATCAATGGACGTCGTCAAAACGGAACGCTTCGCGATATGATCCTCAAAATTCGGGTTGTGAACGCCGGTACGGCGGAACGTATCCAGACCTACCGTCCCAATCCGCCCAAACAAGTGCTTACAGAATAAAAATCGATCAAATAAAAATATAAGGAGGCAACATCAATGTTTTTAGCGAATGCAACTGCATGGATTTTGGTAGTCGTTGGTATCGTCGTCATCCTCGCGTATCTCGGATCGAGAATTCGTATCGTTCCGCAAGCAACGCAATATGTCATCGAACGTCTCGGTAAATACCATGAGACGTGGGGATCTGGAC
>JAQVKB010000183.1 GCA_028694875.1 Candidatus Izemoplasmatales bacterium | reverse complement strand
CTCCTGGTCCATTGACAGCACATCCCATAATGGCGACATGAATGTCCTTTTGGATGGTTTGAAGAAATTGTTCGATTTCTTCCGCAATCGGCACCATGTCGTATTCAATGCGACCACAAGTAGGACAACTGATCAAACGAGGCTTTTTGTACAACCCAACGTTTTGAAGGATTTCTTTCGCCACTGCGATTTCTTCCACAGGATCCGCGGTTAAAGACACGCGCATGGTATCGCCAATTCCTTCCAAAAGCAAACTCCCTAGACCAATCGATGAGCGAATCGTTCCCGAAAAAGTCGTACCGGCTTCGGTAATGCCCAAATGAAGTGGATAAGGAAATTTCTTTGAAGCAAGGCGTGTCGCGGCGATGGTCGTCATCATATCAGTCGCTTTGAGACTAATCACGATGTCCGTAAAATTGAATTTTTCGAGCAAACCAACATGATAGGCGGCCGAAGCAACCATTGCTTCCGCGCTGGCGCGACCATATTCCTCGAGAATATGTTTTTCCAGCGATCCTGAGTTCACGCCAATTCGGATGGGAATGTGTCGTTTCTTGCACGCTTCCACGACTTGAAAAACATGATCGTCGCTACCTATATTGCCGGGATTGATGCGAATTTTATCGATGCCTTGTTCAATTGCCGTGAGTGCCAATCGATAATCGAAATGGATGTCTGCGACCAAGGGAATTTGTGTACGACGTTTGATTTCGCCGATACTCAAAGCATCTTCCATATCCAAAACAGCAAGCCGAACGATTTCGCAGCCTGCTTGGGTCAGCCGCTCAATTTGGGCGACAGTTGCCTCGATTTGTTTGGTTTTGGTGGTTGTCATACTTTGAATGACAACGCGATTGGCGCCGCCAATCGGAACCGTGCCCACCATGACGGTTTTGGTTTTTGTTCGAATCAATGAAATCACCTGGTATCATTATACTCCATTTTTTGGTAGAATGGAGTAGAAATGAGGGATTGTATGCATTCTTGGATGGAAATTGTGGTTGAAATCACACAGCGCTTGGAGAAACATCAAATACCCTACGAAATCGGTGGATCCGCGTCGCTTTGGTTCCATGGTATCAAGACTGAAGTGCATGATCTCGATTTTCTTTTTGACGTGAAAGATCAAGCTCGTGTCTTGGCACTTTTCGAAAATGATCACCCGGTTCTTGAAAATCGAAGCGATTCAGGATACCACACTTCAGGATTCGCCGAACTGAAGATTCGTGGAATGGATGTGGATTTGATGTTTGGGTTTGCGATTGCTCATGAGCATGGTGTCTTTCGACATCAACTATGGGACAAACCGCTGCCTTCGCGTGTGGAATGCCTCGGGAAAATAGTCATTGTGGCTTCTTTGGAAGAATGGCTCGTATGGTACGCTTTGATGCGTCGCGAAGAAAAAGTCAAGATGATTCAAACGTATTTTGAAACGCATCGTTTTTGCCCGGTCTGGAAACATTATTGGAAACGTTTTGTTTGGAATGAGTCATTGACAAAAATTCTTGAAACATACTTGGACGCCTAAGCGTCCTTTTTTTTCGCGATTTTGATGTTTGATGCACGTATGTTATAATGAAACTGGGAACGACCCATTTGGAAAGGAGCGTGTTATGGAACACACGAAACGACAAATTGCCCTCGAACGGGCAGCGACACTCAAAAAAACAATCCAAGATTATCTTCATGCAAAGGACTCGATTCCTTGCGGTATCCATCAATCTCAAGAAATTCGCCAAAGACAGGATGAAATCATCCGAAAAATGGGCGCCACCCGCGAGAATTTCCAAGATTGGCATTGGCAATTACGAAACCGTATCAAGGATGTCGAAACCTTACAGAAATATCTTCCGATTTCATCCAAACAGCGCACGGACATCGAAAACGTCTCGAAGGTCTTTCGTTGGGCCATCTCGCCGTATTATCTCAGTTTGATTGATCCCAAGAATCCGCTCGATCCGATTCGTCTGTTGGCGGTACCTACTCATTTTGAACTCGAAGATGGCATCCACGGACTCGATCCGATGGGGGAAGAGTACACCAACCCTGCTGGTGCGATTACTCGGAGATATCCCGATCGGTTGATCATCAATGTGACCAACGAATGCGCGATGTATTGTCGCCACTGTCAGCGACGTCGCAACATTGGCGATCGCGATACGATGACAAGCAAAAAAGTTCTTCAAGAATCGATCGATTATATTCGCGAGAACCCTGAAATTCGGGATGTGCTGTTGACCGGAGGAGATCCGCTCACGATGAACAACCAACATCTGGAATGGTTGTTATCCTCGCTTCGGCAAATCAAGCATGTCGAAATCATTCGCATTGGTTCGAGAACGCCAGTCACGATGCCAATGCGTATCACCGACAAACTCGTCACGATGCTCAAAGCGTATCACCCTATTTATTTGAACACGCATTTCAATCATCCGCAAGAAGTGACGGAAGAAGCCAAAAAGGCTTGTGAAAAACTAGCCAATGCGGGAATTGTTTTGGGAAACCAAGCCGTATTACTCAATGGCATTAACAATGATCCGTTTACGATGCGCTTGCTCAACCAAGAATTGTTGACATGTCGCGTACGACCGTATTACATCTTTCACGCCAAGAGCGTGCGCGGAACCGCACATTTCAATACCTCGATTGACGATGGGATTGAAATCATGGAATATCTGCGTGGATATACCTCCGGTTTGGCGATTCCATATTACATCGTGAATGCGCCCTTAGGAAAAGGCAAGACACCGATTCTACCTGAGTACATCATTAGCCGAGGAAAAGATTCGTTTACCCTGAGAACGTGGCAAAACGAAGTCATCCAATATGAAAATCATCCGTCCATCGACCTCAAGAAAATTCTTCTCGAAGAAGCCGAATCAGACCGTTCATAAAGTCTCCCTCTCGGGGGACTTTTTTCATCTTGCTTTGAAAAGCAACGAAGTTGTGATAACATGTTGATAAGGATTTCAAACCGAAAAAAAAGCCGCGGTTCGCGGCTATGAAACAAGATGGATCAGGACGAGTTTTCCATTGCCTTCCAATACGATGTCTTCGTCACTCGCCGTCACAAATCCAAATGCTCCAAAGGAAGCGGATTCGTTGTGAATCGTGAGATTCCCTTCGATGACGACAAAGAATGTGCCGTGATGGCGATTGGGAATTGTTATCGGTTGGTGAACCTCGAGAACTTGAACTTGAAACGCGGCGTCGATGATTTCTCGATGGATTTCTTCATCGGGAATGGTCACATTCGCAATCGCTTTTCGAAGCTGTAAAGGACGCTTCTTGCCCTTTTCGACGCGTTCGTAATCATAAAATCGATAACTAATATCCGTCGATTGTTTGATTTCTAACAGGAGCGTGCCTTTGCATATCGCATGCAAGGTACCGGCTTCAATGAAGAAGAAGTCGCCGACTTCAATCGGG
>JAQVKB010000182.1 GCA_028694875.1 Candidatus Izemoplasmatales bacterium | reverse complement strand
AAGTTCTAATCCCAATTTCATTATAACTCTACTTCGCCGATTCGACATCGGTTTTTTGATTTTACACTAAATTACTTACTTAAATTTATAGTGAAAGTGCTTGACTTTCTTTATCTAGTTTTTATGCGCGCACGAAAGCGTTTGCAAAAAACTTGTGAAAACGCTTGACAAGTATCATAGGAACTCGATATAATGAGTTTAGGAAATCGGTTTCCTAATTGTTTGTCATGGGAGGAAAAATTGTGAAAAAACTATTCGGATTTGTTTTGGTGACATGCGCGCTCTTGTCCATGGTTGCCATGACCTCGTTCGAAAGACAAGCGGTGTATGCCGCAGAAGAAGAGGATGTGTTTGTGCTAACTACTTTGAGACCTTATTTATTTGTCGACAAAGATGAACCTCTTGATTTGACGAAGATTGCTTTTAACTCGACGATGGGCGAAGTTTTGTTAAGTGACGGTGTGATCTCCAATTTACCGGATAACCTATTGGTATCAGGTACGACGATGACAGCCGCGTCGAAAGATATCCATCGGTTTGCCTTTACGATCGGCGATGAAACCATCAATATTTATGTGTTTGCGAAATTACCGGAAGAAACGTCGTATACGATTTATTCCAAGAGCTTTTCTGAACTTCCCGATGGCGATATTCCATCGGATTATTCGATTGTCAAAGGGAGCGCAGGAATTGAAAACGGATATTTGTATCTCGATTCCCCTGCGACGGCGACACCTACTCAAGTGACGTTGCCCGATTACTTAAAGGGATTCAAAAATTATCAAATTGAAACCGACTTTTCGATTCTAAGTGCTGTGGAACCCACGCGTTGGGCTTCGCTCATGTATCGATTTTCACCCGATAATTATTTCCAAATGTGCATTCGTCAAAATGCGACGGCCAACAATGGTGTCGAATTTGCCAAAGCCATCAACGGACAATGGAATGTCCCGATTACGACAGCTTTTACAGAAGCCATTGACTCCACGAAAATCTATCGTTTGAAGGTCGATTTGTTTGGCAGTACCGTGCGCGAGTATATCAATGATACGCTCCTGATCACGTACGAAGCCGCGAACGACTACAAGAACGGCTTAATTGGTTTTCAATCCAGTGGTTCCAAAGCCATCTTTAATAATATTGTGGTTACCATGCCAGAAGATTATATCGATAATAATACGGTCGATTATTCGGGTATTCCTGATTTGTATGTTCCAGAATCGAACGTCATTACACCTCCAGCCGCGGTGAAAATGATCGATTCGATGGAAGACATCGAAGCGCTTGCGAATACCGTACGTCCTCAAACCGTGGTGTTCCGTCTCAACTCGAATTTGGATGTCACCCAAGCCAATGGTGTTCCAATCATTAGCGTCACGGAAATCTTTGATTATGTGAATGGCCAAGTGATTCCCGCATTCTATACGAAGAATCATGATGTCGCCGTAGCCATTGCTTCCTTGCTTGAAAGTTATAGCGTTCGTGATGTTTTCATCATTTCACCTAATGATGATGCCATCATTGGTGCTCGTGATACCTACAATATGATTCGTGGCGTTTTTGAAGTTCCTTATGATGCCGCGAATCCAACCCTTGACGAAGCCGAACTGATTGCCATTCGTGATGCAGCGAATGCGACGGATTCCATCGTTGTCAAATTGCCAATCCAGTATGCTACCAAGGACAATGTGTTTTTCTTGCAAGAACGTTTGGTCAGTGTTTGGGTCGATACCGATGAACTCAGTACGAACGACGTACTTCAAGGACTAGTCAGTGGCGCCAATGGCCTTGTTGTCTCCGATGAAACAACGCTTTATGATCTGTTCATGCAATTCCCTGTCAACACGTTGCTACGACGCCCCATTACGATTGGACATCGCGGACTTCCAACACAAGCTCCTGAAAACAGTTTGCCTTCCATGCAACTTGCCATGGATGCGGGTGCCGATGTTGTCGAACTTGACATCTATTTGACTACCGACAATGAAGTGGTCGTCATTCATGATTCCACGACCACGAGAACCGCGAATATCGGTTTGGTCGTCGAAGAATCAACGCTCGCCCAATTGCGCGCTTTGGAACTAAGCGACACATTTGGCATTGAAGAAACCATGCAAATCCCAACGATGAATGAGTATTTTGAACGAATTCAAGGGACAAATACGATTCTTTTTATCGAGATTAAGAGTTCGAAACCGGAAATCATCACCAGATTAGCCGAACTCATCGAGGAGTATGATGTGTCTGGTCAAATTGTGGCCATCAGTTTCAACGCGACTCAACTACGAAATTTAAGAGCCGCTTGCCCGGGTATCTCGATTGGTTACCTTTCCACGGCCTTACTGAACAAAGACAATCTCGACTCGAGCATTCGCGCTACCTTGAATGCTGTCGTTCCTATTGGTACGACAGTCAATCCCGAATACTCGCAATTAACCTATGAATATGTGGTTCAAATGAATTATCGCGGCCTTACAGTTTGGCCATGGACCTATTCAGACTCCGGCGATTTCTGGGACTTCTATTTGAAGGGTGTTGGTGGATTAACAACCAACTATGCCAACATTACGGAAACTCAATTTACACAGTTCAAGATGAATCAATTGGAATACTCCTATGATTTGTACAATCCTTCGAACATCGCACTTCGCGGAAAGATTGAAAGTTTGGGTGGACTTCAATACAATTATGTTCCTTCAGTTTCCGTCTTTGACGATGGTGGAACAGGCATCGTGATTGATGAACTCGCCAATGTCACTTCCGCAACGACCGAAGGAGTTGCTGTACTACTTTCGAGTTTTACGACGAACTTACCCAATGGGGAAGAAGTCACGATCGTTTCCGATTTGGTATATGTTAGTGTGATTGATACCACTCCGGAAGAACCAGTGGATCCAGAACCTGAAGAACCAGTGGATCCAGAACCAGAACAACCTACCGACCCCACCGACGATTCCAATCCTTTAGGTTGGATCATTGGCGGAATCACCGGTGGTACAGCAATCATTGCTGGCGCTATCTTTGTGGGCATTCGTTTCTTTAAGAAACCAAGAATATAAATATATAGGGTAAAGGAGGAATTATGAAAAAGCTGTATGTAATACTTACGTTGATTTTGGTCGGCTTTGCAGTTCTCGCTTGTAACGATACAACGACGACTTCAACCACAACCACTACTACGACGACGACTTCCACGTCGACCACAACATCAACAACATCCACGACAACAACGACAACGATTGCTGCCGATACGACAGATCCATTGATCCTTGGCGTTACTGACGTGACCATTCATGTGGGGGACAGTTTTGAAGTTCTCGAAGGCATTAGTGCTCTCGATGATACCGACGGACCTCTCACCAGTGCGATTGTGGTTACAGGTGATTATGACATTACGACACCTGGCACCTATACAATCACTTATACCGTTACGGACGCTGCGGGAAACTCCG
>JAQVKB010000181.1 GCA_028694875.1 Candidatus Izemoplasmatales bacterium | reverse complement strand
TATGGAACCATTGGCATCGGTTGTAAGACCCAAACATTTCGATCAAGTCGTTGGCAATGAGCGCGTCATCAAAATCATCCGGAAGATGCTTTCACAAGACAAGTTGGTATCGATGATTCTTTATGGCCCAACAGGCGTTGGAAAAACCACGATCGCGCTCTTGATTGCGGAACACTTCCCCTTAAATCACTTCAAGTTTAATGCGTCAACGGATTCAAAAGCCTCCCTCAAATTGATTGTCGATAGTGCAAAACTGTATGGAAATGTCTTGTTGATTGTCGATGAAATTCATCGGATGAACAAAGACATTCAAGACTATTTATTGCCGTTTGTGGAAAGTGGTCAAATCGTGATGGTCGGGCTGACCACGGAAAACCCTTATGTTGCGGTGAATCCTGCGGTGAGATCTCGTGTTGTGATCTACCGTTTGGACCGACCAGACAAAACGACGATTCTTTCATACCTAAAAACATTGGACACTTCATCCACAGGGAAAACCGTCACGTTGGATGAGGATGTATATGATTTGATAGCGACGAGTGCGAACGGCGAATTACGGACCGCTGTCAACATGATTGAGCTCCTCTACATTATGGCGGAGGACCACAGTCAAGTGTCTCTAGAAATCGCTCAAGAAGTGCTTTCCAAGCCTTCGATTTCGACCGATAAAAATGGCAACGATTATTACGACATTTTAAGTGCGTTCCATAAATCGGTGCGAGGTTCTGATGTGAATGCCGCACTCCATTATCTTGCGCGGTTGATCGTCGCCGAAGATCTCGAGTCGCTTCTTCGTCGTATCGCGGCGATTGTCTATGAAGACATTGGGCTTGCCAATCCGCAAATGGGTCCCAAAGTGGCGGCGGTGTTGGACATTTGTCGCTTTATTGGATTCCCGGAAGCCGTCAATGCGCTTGGCGTCATCACGATTGAGATGTGTCTGTCTCCCAAATCCAATAGCGCTCATCTCGCGGTGAATCGTGCGATTGGCGATGTCAAAGAAGGAAAAACATACCAAGTGCCTACACACTTGATTAACAATCCAACTTATGACAACAAAATCCCTTATAAGTACGCCCATGATTTTCCTGGCCATATCGTAGCGCAAGATTATCTCCCGAAAGAACTCAAAGGGACACTCTATTACGAACCGCAAGATCACACCAAACTGGAAGCCTTGTTTCAAGAACAATATGAATCCATCCTGATTTCTTTAGGTCAAAAAGAAAAGACGAAATAATCGTCTTTTTTTATAGCACTTTGCAGACTTTATCGCTTTGGGTATCGATGATCACTGGAATCACGATCGGTTTGCGTTTGGTTTCTTTGAACAAGTATTTTTGAGTTTCATAACGAATCGACTCTTTGTATACTTTCCAATCGATGTAGCGTTGATCGAATTGCTTTTGCGTGACCGCTTCATAGATCGTTTCAATTTGTTTGATGACTTCTTCGTTGTCCTTCATGTACATGAAGCCACGGGAGACAATTTCAGGTTTATTCAACATGATTCGCTCACGCGCATCAATATTGGCGATAATCATCAAAAAGCCGTCTTGCGAGAGCAATTCACGCTCTTTGAGAACAACATCATTGACATCGCTCTCAAAATTACCGTCCACCATCACATTTCCATTCATGACGGTGTCATGACGCAGTTCTAAGAATCCATCAGTAAAGGTAATGACTTCACCATTGTCGATGGAAATCACGTGCTCATCATCATATCCATATTCTTTGGCAATCAACTCATGGGCAAGTTGATAACGATAGTCCCCCGAAACCGGAATAATATATTTCGGAGACAAGAGTCCATACATCATCTTCAAATCTTCACTCGCCGCATGGAAAGGCGAGATGATTTTTTTGTCCACTTTGATTGGTTTGACACCCAATCGATAAATGGTGTCATACGTCTTCGCGGCGATTTTTTCTGTACCAATAATTGGCGGGCATAAGAGAAACACGGTGTCCGTCTCGATCAACTTAATCAAACGGTCATAGCCTTTGGCCATTCGTTGTAACATAAAGAATGGTTCATGACGTTCTCCCGTCACGAGAAAAATGGTATCATCGAGTTCGTTCTTGTTGGTTTCGTCGATGAATTTAAGATTCACGAGTTTGTCTTCAGGAATTTGAATGTATCCCTGCGCCTCACCAATGTCGACCATGCGTTGGGCTTTTCTACCGATGATGGAAATCTTCTTTCCAATACGGAGCCCTTCGTTGATGACCTTTTGAATGTTGGAAAGCTCCGTTGAATACATCGCGACAATAATCCGATGCGGCGCCTTTTCAAAAGTTTGACGAATTAATCGTGTCAATTTGAAGTCCGTCGTCGAATGTCCGATGGTGGACGCACCACTGGATTCAGCGAGGAGGGCAAGAACACCACGTTCTTGGATCATCGACAATTGATGAAAATTGGTTTTATAGTACATTCCCACGTTTTGATCAAAGGTAAAGTCGGTGGCATACACAATGACGCCATCGTCGGTTCCAATCGCAATTCCTGCCGATTCCGGAATCGAATGGGTTGTGGGGAAAAACTCGACATCAAAATGAGGAAAGTCGAGGCGTTGGTTGTATTTGACCGGGTGCAAAGAAAAACGGTCAGGATCGAATTTGTTTTCCAAAAGAAGGTCCTTCAGGACCGCAATCGTAAAAGGCGTTGCATAAACAGGGACATTGATTTGTGATAGCAACAAAGGCATCGCGCCCATGTTTTTATCGTGGGCGTGCGATAAAAAGACGCCGACGATGTCCTTTGCTCTGGATTCAAGATACGTGATATCAGGGACAATCGCATCGACTCCAAGTAAGTCGCCGGAGGGATGTTTGAGTCCTGCATCAAGAATCACAAGCCTTTTTTCGATTTCTAGACAATACAGATTCTTCCCGTTCTCTCCGAGCCCGCCGAGTGCGAAAAACTTAATCTGGCTCATATGAACTCCTTTATGGGATGGATGGGATCTTCGTTCTTATTATACATGAAAGTGACCATAAAAAGAAATTGGTTTACACGAAAATACGCTTACATCGACGTAATATTTGATGGAAGGTTTTCTTTTTTCAAGTCTTTCAAGGCACAAACTATGATATAATCATGTCGGTGATAATATGGTGAATTACCCCATCAAAAAAGTCGCATCCAC
Organism: Candidatus Izemoplasmatales bacterium; assembly: GCA_028694875.1. Lineage (GTDB taxonomy): Bacteria > Bacillota_I > Bacilli_A > Izemoplasmatales > Hujiaoplasmataceae > JAHIVB01. The sequence continues at coordinate 337 of JAQVKB010000181.1, read as the reverse complement.
CAAAATCACTCGATCGCAATCCAATCGAGGCATGGATTTAGAAGCGGCCATCAATCAAACGAACGAAGCTTATATCTCTTCAGACATCGCGTATATTTACAAAAAGCCGATTCCTATCCAAGTGGTGAAAGTCGATTATGAACGACGTAGCGCCGCCAAAATTTCGGAAGCTTATTATAAAGTTCCTTCAACGACGGACTACAATGGCATTTATCGTGGAAAATACATTGACTTCGAGGCGAAGGAAACCAAAGGAAAAACTTCATTTCCTTTGAAAAACATCCACGAACACCAAGTTACCCATTTGTCGAATGTCGTGAGACATGGTGGAATCGGA
>JAQVKB010000180.1 GCA_028694875.1 Candidatus Izemoplasmatales bacterium | reverse complement strand
TTGTTCGAGAAACAGGCGGTCTTGCGGATACCGTCATTCCCTACAATGAATATGAGAAGACAGGTACTGGTTTTAGTTTCGCACATTTCAATGCCCATGACATGATGCATGTGATTCGTTATGCGCTCGAAGTTTATCATCACGATCAACCATCATGGCAACTTTTGGTGCAACACGCAATGAGTCAAGATTTCTCTTGGCGTCAATCTGCAAAAACATATCGAAAACTATATCGTACAATGATGAAAGGAATGTGATCTCATGGAAGTATTGGCATTGATTCTTGCGGGTGGAAGAGGTTCCCGCTTGGATATTCTCTCAGAAAACCGTGTCAAACCGAGTGTACCTTTTGCTGGAAAATATCGGATCATCGATTTTACGTTGTCCAATTGCTCCAATTCTGGCATTTTTAACATCGCGATTTTAACACAATATTTACCTTTCTCGCTGAACGACCATATTGGTTCTGGCAAACCATGGGATCTTGACAGACGGGATTCGAAAGTGACGCTTCTCCAACCGCATAGCGATTGGTATGCGGGCACAGCCGATGCCGTTCGAAAGAATCTTCATTTTCTCGAACAAAGCCATGCCAAATATGTGTTAATCCTCTCGGGAGACCATATCTACAAAATGGATTACCGTAAAATGATTCAACAACACATCGATACGCATGCCGATTTGACTGTCGCATGCAAAGTCATCGACCCCAAAGACGCCAGTCGTTTTGGCATGTTGGAAGCCGATGAAACCCTACGAATCTCTAAATTCGAAGAGAAACCAAAATCGACGACATCGGATCTCGCTTCCATGGGAATCTATGTTTTTAATACAGAAGTCTTACTCGATAAACTTCGTGACAACGAAATCCATGATTTAGATTTTCGCAAGCACATCATTCCTGGTATGATTGGCGAAGAAGAAGTTTTCGCCTTCAAGTTCTACGACTACTGGCAAGATGTTGGAACCTATGACTCCTATCTGTCTGCCAACTTGGAGCTCATCGAGACCGTCGATAAGATTCCACTCGATATGTACGATCCCAATTGGAAAATCTTTACCAAATCGGAAGAACTTCCTGCGGTGAAAATTGGTTCGAAAGCTTTGATTCGTCAAGCTTTGCTCTCCAATGGCGTGATCGTCGCTGGCACCGTGGAGCGCAGTGTTCTGTCCCCTGGCGTCGTGGTTCACCCGTTGGCCAAAGTCACCAACTCCGTCTTGCTGAATAACGTCGTGGTCAAACCTGGTGCCGTCGTCGAAAACTGTATTATCGACAAAAACACCGTGATTGGCGAAAACGCCTTGGTAGGTTTCGGAACCGACATGACCCCAAACCAAGAGAATCCCAGTCTGCTTTCGAGTGGAATCACGGTCTTAGGAAAAGACATTCAAGTTCCAAAGAACATGGTGATAGGTCGAAACTGCAGAATCTTTAAAACCGCCAAACTTTCCAATATTGAGGACAATATCGTCCGTAGCGGGTCCACATTACGATAGAAAAAAGCACATACATCGGTATGTGCTTTTCATTTGAAAGATGGTGCTCCTACCTAGAATCGAACTAGAATTTCAGCATTACCATTGCTGTGTTTTGCCATTAAACTATAGGAGCGACTGCTTAAATAATTATAATCAAAGTCACACAAAAAAGCAAGCCCTTATTTTCGTTTTTTGTCCATGAAGAGAAGGCTTGTTATTTTTGATTATTTCCAATTATTTTTATTATTGACAATTAATTCTATCTGCGGTACAATACAATTGGAGGCGATAACCATGTTAGTGATTACAAATGTATCCAAAAGTTATGACAAAGTCAAACAAGCATTGAAAGGCGTGTCGTTGACCATCAATTCCGGAGATATCTACGGATTCGTTGGTCATAATGGCGCTGGCAAAACCACCTTGCTCAAAGCCATTGCGGGCATTCACGATTTTGATGAAGGCGAAATCAAGGTCTTGGGGAAATCCATTCAAACGGAAGCGCTTGAAGTCAAGAGAGTGATCGCTTATATTCCTGACAACCCCGATGTCTATGATGCGCTCACCGGAATGCAATACCTCGACTTTATCGCGGATGTATTCCAAATCGACGGTGAAACAAGACGTCAACGGATCGGAAAATATAGTACGATGTTTGAGATGACCAACGTGTTGGGAGATCCAATTTCTTCCTATTCCCATGGCATGAAACAAAAGATTGTCATCATGTCCGCGTTAATCCACGAGCCGAAATTGTTGCTACTGGATGAGCCTTTTGTGGGGCTTGATCCCAAAGCCAGCTATTTGCTCAAGGATGTTTTCCGTGATCTTTGCTCGAAAGGGTCAGCCATCTTTTTCTCTACACACGTGCTCGAAGTCGTCGAAAAACTCTGCAATAAGGTCGCCATCATCAAACAAGGCCAGATTGTAGCAAGTGGTGATACCGCATCGATCATCAAAGATCAGTCGCTTGAACATATCTTTTTGGAACTCACGAACGAATCATGACCGTCTTCAAACTCGTCGGGGTTCTTTTGAGGTCGAGTTTCTCTCCAAGGCGACTGTTGGGGGGAGACGTCAAGAAAAACCCTGCCAAAGCGATATTGCTTGGTGTAGCCATCGTGTATGCGCTTGGCGCCGTCTTATTCTCGTTAGGATATCTATTCATGAATTTAGGCCAAATTCTCAATGGCGTCGGTCTCATTCATGTTTTGCTGATGTATTCGTTCGTCTACGGACTCTTCATGAGCATTCTCTTCGCACTCATCCGCGCCAATGGTTCGATTTTTCAATATCGCGACTACGAAATTCTAGCCCCGCTTCCGATTCCCGCTTTCACGGTCTTGATGGCGAAAATGATCGTGATGATGATTTTCATCTATATCTCGATGATCATCACGGTGGGGCCCGTCATGTTTGCGTATTATTGGCAAGTAGGCTTCGATATAGTCTCGATACTCTTTTTCTTGATTGCGTTCATCGTCATGCCATTATTACCAGTCGTCATATTCTCGATTCTGTCCTTGTTGATTTCCGCATTGACTGCCAAGCTTCATCGTTCGAAGATCTTTACGACAATCTTGTTGCTGGTTCTCACCGTAGGACTCATGATCGCGTCCTTTGCGATGAATACTTCCGCGGAAAACCCATTGCTTTCGCAACAACATTTTATTGAAGGATTTTCTGGGATATATTTGCCGATTCAATGGTATGTCGATGCGATTGCGACGCACAATGTATTATCACTCCTGTATTTGATTTTCGTGAGTGTCGTCCCGTTCTTTGGTTTTTTATACCTGATTCGCAATTTGGTGGTCAAAACCAACCAAAAAGGATTGGCGACCTACACGAAAAAGCATCGCAAAGCCGCGAAAAGCGTGGTTCGTCCGACACTGCAGACCTTGTTGATGAAAGAATGGAAGAAGTTCATTTCCAATCCAATGTACACGATGAATGCTGGAATTGGACCCTTGTTGTCATTGCTCTTTGGTGCTGCCGCGTTGATCTTCCGATCACAAATCGCGGAC
>JAQVKB010000179.1 GCA_028694875.1 Candidatus Izemoplasmatales bacterium | reverse complement strand
AGCGAATTATCGATATGGGTTTGGTGACGGGAACGAAAGTTTTTGTCAAAAAAATGGCGCCACTTGGCGACCCGATCGAAATAGTGGTTCGTGGATATGCGCTAACAATTCGAAAAGCAGAAGCCCGTACGATTCATGTCGATCGCGCGGACACCCTATGATGAAAATCGCTTTGGTCGGAAATCCAAATAGTGGAAAAACGACTGTTTTTAATGGATTAACAGGGTCCAATCAATCGGTAGGCAATTGGCCGGGGGTCACGGTTGAAAAGAAGAGTGGCAAATTGAACGCCGCTTCGTTTCAAGCAGAAGTGACAGATCTCCCCGGTCTTTATTCACTTTCTACGATTTCTTTGGAAGAAGAAATCGCAGCGAAAAACATCCTCCATGGAGACTCCGATTGGATTGTCAATGTCGTCGATGCGTCGAATTTGGAACGGAATCTGTTTTTGACACATCAATTACTAGAAACGGGATTTCCCATTCTTGTGGCACTCAATTGTATGGATTTGGTGGCGAAGCGTTTGGATGAACTGGATGTCTCTGCGCTCGAAAGAGCGCTAGGTGTTCCAGTGATTCCAATTACTGCCAGTAAGAAACACGGAATCTCTGATGTCATAGACTACCTCTCAACGCATGCACCGACGCCGCCTTTGTTTGAAGTTCATTATGATGAGTTCGCTGAAAAAGCTTTGACGATGTTGTCATCCATTCTTCCAACTCGTTTGGATGCAATTCGATATATGGAAGACGGAGAGAAAGGGATTCGAGAGATACTACTTTCAGAAGAAGATCTTTCCAAACTCCAGGAACTTTCTCACAAGATTGCGAACGTGAATCACGTGGATTTCGATATGATTTTACCGAAAGCACGATATGATCGAATCCTTTCCATTTGCAACGAAGTTCTTGTCAAGCACGATGTTTACGGTGTCTCTCAGAGTGACCGTATTGACCGAATCTTAACCCATAAATGGCTAGGGATTCCTTTGTTTGGTGGAATCATGTTTCTCGTTTTCTACTTGGCTTTCGGCCCGATTGGGCAATGGATTACAAACGGGTTTGTTACCTTGATGGATTTGTTCCTTGGATGGATTCGACAAGGGATTGAGAGTTTAGGAATGCAACCGTGGGTTACTTCTCTCGTCACCAATGGTGTTTTTGGTGGTCTGTCCGCAGTTGTTGGATTTTTACCACAGTTGATGATTCTCTTTTTCTTCTTGGCTTTGCTTGAAGATTCCGGATATATGGCTCGTGCGGCGTTCCTCATGGATCGCGCGCTCAAGCGTTTTGGATTATCTGGAAAGGCCTTCATTCCGATGTTGATTGGTTTTGGCTGTAGTGTTCCCGCAATTTCATCGACGAGAACGCTCGACAAAGTGGAAGATCGGAAATTGACGACGATGATCATTCCCTTTATTTCATGTGGCGCCAAAGCTCCCATCTATGGCGTATTTGCGGGGGCATTGTTTGCGTCGAGTTCTTACTTGGTGGTCTTTTCGATGTATTTGATGGGAATCCTTGTGGCCGTTCTTTCCGCTATATTATTCAAAAAGACGATTTTGCGTGGTGCCAATGCGAATTACATGATGGAATTACCAGAATATCGAATGCCATCGGCGAAAAATATGTGGTTGCACACGTGGGAGCGTTCCAAAGGGTTCTTGATCAAGGCAGGAACCGTGCTGCTTGGCGCCTTCATTATCATATGGTTCCTCTCTTATTTCGGTATCGTTGATGGAAGTTTCCGTCTACTATCCGATACAGAAATATCCAATTCATTGCTTGGTATCATCGGGAGAACTATCCAACCGATATTCCGTCCGATGGGAATCCAAGACTGGCAAGCGACCGTGGCCATGATGTCAGGGTTTGTCGCCAAAGAGAGTGTCGTGGGAACGCTCGGAATCTTATACGGAGTCTCGGGGGATGTACTAGAGAATGGTAGTCTCTTGTATTCTCACATTCAAGCGCACTTCACCCCGCTTCAAGCGTATGCCTACATGACATTTGCTTTGTTGGCTACACCATGTATCGCGGCGGTTGCGGCGATGAAGCGCGAACTTGGATCCTGGAAATGGTTGGCTTTCGGTATCGTGTATGAAATGGTTGTGGCCTATCTCGTTGCGACAGCGATTTATCAAATAGGAAGTTTGGGACTTGGAAATGCGTTGTCTTATCTCCTTGCACTTGTTGTAATCATCTTTGTCTATTCTATGGTGAGAAAGGTCATTCGACAGAAAGGGAAAACTTGCTCGCATTGTACCGGTTGTTCCTTGTCCTCTTCTTGCACTCTACCTCAAAAAGAAGTATACTTAAACAAAGAGGGGGCGAAACTTGATGAGCCGACAAGCAAGTAAATACTCCGAATCATTAGAAGATTATTTAGAAGCAATCTATATGCTCGGTGGAGAAAACATCCGAACCACGGATGTTGCCAACCACATGACATGCTCGAAAGCTTCGGTGAATCGTGCGGTGAATACCCTCCAAGAAAAAGGATTGGTTCAAAAAGAGCCTTATGGAGATATTTCTTTGACTAAAGCGGGTGTCACCCAGTCCAAACGCGTTCTCAAAAAACATCTCCTCATCAAACGCTTTTTGATGGAAGTATTGGAAGTTGAGGAAGAAAGAGCCAATGTCGAAGCCTGTGGTATAGAACATAACATTAGTGAAGACACGGCAAGACGACTCGCGGGTTTGCTTGAAAAATTAGAAAAAGAAAAATCCTGAATTTTCAGGATTTTTTTCATTTAGTGGTTTCGCGTTCAATCAACGTGACATCGATTTGTTGATGGAACTTGTCAATCGGTTCACCGTTCATGAGCCGCATTAGGGTTTCAACGGCATAATGTCCAATCTTTTCCGTAGATTGCGAGATGGTAGTAAGTTTGGGGCTAAAGATGCGAGAGAGCTCAATGTTATCGAAGCCAATGACTTGAACATCTTCAGGAACACGCTTGCCCGCTTTCTTTAAACATTGGAGCACATTGAGTGCGATAATGTCCGAGTCGCAGAAGATGCCGTCGACATCAAGATTGGAGTTGATGACGTTTTGAATGTCTTCTTGAGAGGGGTTTTTGAAATCAAGATCGAAAGAGAAATTATAGATCTTATGTTTTTCAAGAACAGATTTAAAACCTTGGGTACGATCACGTACAGGCATCAATACCGAAGGACCGCGGAAGTGGATGATTTTCTTACAGCCCTCGCTAATGAGTTTTTCCGCTGCGAGTTTTCCACCGAGAACGTTGTTCGAAGTGACAGATGGAACATCTTCCGTGAGTTTATGGTCAATGGCGATGATTGGAATGTTTAAGCTCTTGTAATCTTGTATCCGTGTCGTATTCGAAATCAAGATGATGCCATCGATATTGTATTGTTGGAATACCTTCAAATATTTCTCTTCGCGTTCTTTGGAGTCTTGAGAGTTACAAACCATCAAACGATAATTGAAATTGATCGTAATGTCCTCAATGATTTCAAGTAGTTCCGCAAAGTAATAAGATGTTAAATG
>JAQVKB010000178.1 GCA_028694875.1 Candidatus Izemoplasmatales bacterium | reverse complement strand
AAAGGACCGTTCCAGAAAGTTCGGGATCGTATCCAACCGAAGCGAAGGCGAGGCCATCATAAAACCATGTAATCGAGGTTTCATCCCATTCGATTCCGTAAGTATGGAATTCATTCGCGACATCAATTGATGTCACCAATCCTTCCGTCAAGAGAATCGAGGTCGATCCGCCTCTTCCATTGGATCCATTAAAACGATCGGTATGAATCGTTCCATGCACGACATTCATGTCGTATCCAACATGTTCCATAATGTCAATTTCCCCGGAATCTGGCCAGCCGCCGTATTTCGAAGAAGCGGGCATCATCCAAAAAGCGGGCCATGTTCCTCTACCGGCAGGTAGTTTGGCGCGCATTTCAAATTTTCCGTACTTCCATGTTTCGGTATTGGTCGTCCAAATCTTCGCGGAAGTATAATTGTAGCCACCATAATTTTCCATGAGTGCGGTAATGTTCAAATATTCGCCGTCGACATATAAGTTTTCTTGGCGATTCGTATAATATTGGAGTTCGTTATTGCCAAAGCCGCCGCCACCGACAACGACGGACCACTTGGAGAGATCCACGCCACCTGTATATTGGAATTCATCACACCAAACTGGAACCCATCCGTCTTCGACCGTCGTAATGGCACAGTCCGAAGGAATCGAGTCTGCCAAAGCAACAGCCGTGTTGGAAGTTACGACAGAAACTCCTGACGTTGTTGTTGTCGTCGTTTCTGAGGAAGTCGTCGTGGTTGTGGTTTGAGTATCGCATCCTACCAATAAAAAGAGAAAGGTGAGAAGGATTCCCATTACCAGAATACGTTTGTTCATAAATTGCCCCCTTGCCTGTATGTAACAGTTTACACACCACATGATAACATAGGTCTTGTTTTTTGGAAAGTAAAAACGCCCCTAAGGGCGTCATTTCATTCTTGCTTCAGCAATCCGTGAATTCGATTCGCGAACGATATCGTTTTTTCAAGATCAATGGCTTCGGCGCGGACTTGAGGATCCAACCCCTCTTCCAACAAAGCTTCCATAATTTGGTCTTTGGAAAACGTGGGATACGTCGAAACCAAATTGTTGACGACAGTTTTGCGACGTTGACCAAATAAATTTTTGATGAATTCGAAAAAGAAAGTTTCGTTATCAACAGGATACAGTGGGTGTTCGAGAATATCCAATTCGACCACGGCAGAATCCACATTGGGCACTGGGACAAATACGGTTCTAGGCACTTTAAAGAGTAATTTTGCATTCGCCCGGTACTGGATGGCTATCGATAACGCATTATAGTCTTTCGTATTCGGTTTGGACGTAAATCGTTTTCCAACCTCATACTGAACCATAAACACCATTCGTTTTACGCGATGGGTTGTTTCTAAAAAGCGCATCAAAATGGGCGTCGTAATGTAATAAGGAAGATTCGATACAACCACAATATCCATGTTGTCGGGAAACACCGTCGCCAAATCTTGATCGATTTGAACTTTCAGAATGTCTTGCTGCTTCAACGTGAAGTTCGTTTCCTTCGCAAACCGTTCTTTGAGAAAAGGAATCAAATCTTTATCAATTTCATAGGCGAGAACATGCTTCGCACTGGCAAGCAAGTACTCCGTTAAGGCGCCAGTGCCTGGTCCGATTTCGACCACGCACGTGTTCTTATCAATCCCAGAAGATTTGACAATCCGAGAGAGAACGTGCGTGTCCGTCAAAAAATTTTGACCAAAATGTTTTTTTGCGCGTGGCAAATTTCGAGGTTGACGCGGTTCGTTCATCGTATCACCTGTTCAAGATTCGTAAGTGTCATACCGGTTCGGTTACAATATTTCAAGAATGTTTTGGCGTTCGATACAGGAAAGTTGAGAGTTTTGGAGGCGTTCGCTCTGAATTCTTCGGAACCCGGCTTCCCGCAAAGTCCAAGAAGATACAAATCAGACATTGTGAGCGTTCCTTGCTTGATCTCAGGAAGAAAATGAATGAGGTTGTCGAGGGCGGCGCGGATATCTTCTTCTTTGGCGTGTTCCACTCCAACCTTTTTCCCATCCTTGCTTTTGGCTTTCTTTTGATCCAAAAATGCAATCCGAACCGATTCTGGAGAAAGAACCGATTGAATCTCATCTTGGAGTTTTCTACCAGGATGGTCCGGATCCAAAAACAAGATGACTCCTGTTTCTTTGGCTTGGATGGAAATCAAACGAAGTGTTTCTTCCGAAATCGCACTCCCACCCGTGACAATCGTACGAATTTCTGGATAAATACGTTCGAGTTTTTGGCGGTCGTGAAGTCCTTCCACGACAATGACTTCTTTGATCACGCGTGATCCTTCTTTTGACCGAGAAAATAACGGTTGCGGATTTTGTCAGGAACAACAATGGAGATTGCACGTTTCGCCACTTTGATATCCTGATTTCCCACGCCACCGGACTCACCGTCTACATTCCATCGAGAACGGGTATTGGTCACAATCTTGAGTTCTGAAGTTTTGAACCGTTTGACGAGCGGTGTCGACCAAAACGGCAATAAGAAAGATGTAAAATACAACACAAAGTTAAATGGGAAAATGTTTCGATACAAAACGACATCGACTAATCCATCATCCAAAGAGGGCTTGTAGATCATGTTGATTCCAGCAACGCGTTTGGAGTTGATAATCAGCATGAGCGAGAACTTTCCACGAAATGTGCCGCCGTCATGCGTAATCTTCATTCTCATCTTTGGAATCGTGAACAGTTCTTCGGCTCCCTTGATCAAATATGCCAAATATCCGATGCGCTTCTTGAGTTTGGAATCCGTGACATAACTGATATCGATGAAGGCGCCGTTGCCCGATACATAACAAAAATATCGGTCGTTGGATTGAACAATGTCCATCTCAACAGGTTGATAGGCCAGCATCGTATCGATGGCTTTATCGACATTCTTGGACAGTCCTAACGTATGCCCAATGTCGCAGCAAGTACCTGCTGGAATATAGCCAATTGTGGGCCTTTTTTCATAATCCATCAGTCCGTTGACGACTTCATTAAACGTCCCATCTCCACCCACAACAACGACACGGTCCGCCGCCTCCTCACATGCTTTTTGAGCGAGTGAAGTGGCGTGTCCCATCTGTTTTGTCGCAAGCGGAAAAACCTCGTAGCCGGCCTTCTCGAGGCGTTCGACGACGTGGTCCAGATGTTCTTCAAAATTCTGTTTTCCGCTTTTCGGATTATAAATCAGATAGAGTTTTTTCACCTTATCACCAAACACATTATACCACAGGAAAAGTGAATCCAATCTTGAGATCTTTGTGAATTGAATTCCTTTACAAAAACACCGCAAATTCTGCTATAATGAAACGGGGTGATGATATGATTGATACCATTCTCTACGATCTCGATGGAACCTTGGTGGATTCGAACGAACTCATCCTTGAGACTTTTCATCGAACATTGAACCACTTTCTCCCAAATCGCACCTTTTCGAGAGAAGATTTGCTCGAGATGATGGGCCCGCCTTTGCAAGAAACTTTTGAAGCGTTTGCGAAGGATCAA
>JAQVKB010000177.1 GCA_028694875.1 Candidatus Izemoplasmatales bacterium | reverse complement strand
GTGAAGGCGTTCCCATCGATGTCGCCATGCTTCAAAAACTCGGTGCTGAATATCGGCGCAAACTACTAGACGAGACGAATGCCATTTATGAAGCGGCTGGTCATGAGTTCAACATCAATTCGCCCAAGCAAGTCGCCCAAGTTTTGTTCGAACAAATGGGATTACCAAAAAACCGCAAAGGCTCAACGAGTGCTGACGTGCTCAAGGCTTTAGCGAGCGAATACCCGATTGCCGCCCATCTACTGGAACAACGAAAATATGGAAAACTGCTTTCGACATACATCGATGCGCTCGTCGGCCAAGTTCATGAAGACGGGAAACTGCATGCTATTTTCAACCAAGCGTTGACGGCGACCGGTCGCTTGTCAAGCACCGAACCAAATCTTCAAAACATCGCTGTGCGCGACGAGGAAGGACGCATGGTCCGGCAAGCGTTTTATTATGATGATAAATATCGGCTCGTGTCGCTTGATTACTCACAAATCGAGTTACGCATCCTCGCTCATTTAAGCAAGTGCGCACCACTGATTGAAGTCTTCAATCGAGATGAAGACATTCATACGGCAACGGCCAATATGCTATTTGCCCATGGTGGCGAAGTCACGTCATTGATGCGACGCCAGGCGAAAGCCGTCAACTTCGGCATTATATACGGCATTTCGGATTGGGGTCTAGCCGAACAGCTCGAAATTCCTCCTTCCGAAGCGCGATTAATCATCAATCGTTTCTATGAAACGTTTAAGGAAGTGCGCAGTTACATGCTTAACCTGATTGAGACGGTGCAAACCAACGGTTATGTCACGACCCTGACGGGACGCCGACGCTATTTACGGGAAATCCACGATAGCAACTATCAAACACGAGAATTTGCCAAACGCGCTGCCATGAACGCACCGATTCAAGGAACGGCCGCCGATTTGATAAAAATCGCCATGATTAAAATCGATCAAGAACTTACAAATAGCAAACTAGGTGCCAAACTCATCTTGCAAATTCATGACGAATTGATTTTCAAAGTTCCAGTCGCCGAAGTTGAAGATTTCATACCGATGGCCAAACAAATGATGGAAAAAGCCATTCCCTTAGATGTCAAACTCGAAGTCGGAGTTACCAGTGGCAAAAGCTGGTACGACTTGAAGTAATAGGTGAATTTATGCCAGAGCTTCCAGAAGTTGAAACCGTGCGCCGATTGCTAGAGCCGCTTGTTAAGGGTCGTCGCATTAACAATGTTCGCGTCAATTATTGGCGCATGATTCAATCTGATCATGATGCTTTTGTTGATACGCTACTTGGACGTACCTTCAAATCGATAGGACGCGTCGGCAAATTTTTAATTTTCAAATTCGACACTGACTTGATGCTGATTTCACACCTTCGTATGGAAGGAAAATACATCGAACTCGCCAATCACGAACCAGATAGTCACTATGCGCGCGTAGTGTTTGAATTTGTCGATGGCGGCAAGCTTTGCTATGACGATTCGCGCTGTTTTGGCACGATGCAACTTTCAAATGCCGACGAATACATCCAAAATACGTCACTAAATAACGTTGGACCCGAACCTTTTGATATCGAATCGGCCCAATATTTACATGAAGTCTACACAAAATCATCGCGTCCAATCAAAGAACTTTTACTCGATCAAACGATAATGACCGGTCTTGGCAATATTTACGCCGACGAGGTGTTATTTTTATCACAGGTCCATCCGGAATTGCCTGGAAAATTACTATCACTATCCGAAGCGAAACGATTGTTGATCAATGCGCGAGAAGTTCTAAAGAAAGCCATCGAAGCTGGTGGCAGTACGATTAGGACGTATCACGCCGCCAAAGGCGTCGATGGCAAATTCCAACATCAACTTTACGCCTATGATCGGGCCGGGCAACCGTGCGTGAGATGTCAAACGCCACTTGTGAAAATCAAAGTGAAAGGACGCGGTTCGACTTATTGTCCCCGCTGCCAAATCAATCGTGCGCTTCCAATCGTAATTGCGATTACCGGAGCGATGCATGCGGGAAAATCCACTTTGATGAAGATTGCATCCAACATGGGTTATCCCACCTTATCAAGCGATGATATCGTACGCCGCATTTACGCTCAAAAACCAAGCGTTCAGAAACTCGAACAAATTCTCAAGATTTCTTTTCCTAATCAACAAGTGGATAGTTCGCTGATAATGAGCGCAATATTAAGTGACTCTAAAGTAAAACGCCGCTTAGAAAAGTGGATTCATCCACTCGTGAAACAGGAAACACTAGCTTGGATTGGGAACCAAAGCTCCAGTCATGTGTTTATTGAAGTGCCACTTTTATACGAAGCTAAATGGGAATACCTCGCTTTGTACGTCATCGGGGTCAGCGTTCCCTACGATATTCAAAAAGACCGCATCTATCGTAATTTCAAACATCCGGATTTGGCGTTTGCCTTAGCACAGACAAATCAATTTGCAGTCTATCAAAACCGGGTTGACGACTTGTTAGTCAACAACGTTACTTTGGAAAAATTTCAAGCAATGGCGCTTGAGGCGGTCAAAAAAGCACTGGCTGTTTCAGTAAAGATTGCTCAATCCGCTAATTTCTAGTTCTTTTTGGGCATAATCGGTAAGCAATCTGACCAATTGGCGACTTCGAATACGGCCGGATTCGCTGTTTGAATAAAGCGTTCCAAGTTCGGTTATCTTAAAATCACTTGTAAACAAAGTGATTTTTTTGTTTTTTGCACGCTCCAAAAGCATGGGATACACAATTTGATCACGTAAAAAATCGGTTTTGTATTCATTTCCGAAATCGTCGATGCCGAGCACATCAATCGTCGTATATCGGTCAAACATTTCTTTAAACTTCGATTTATCGTTGATGGCCGCTTCCAGCAGTTCCTTAAACCTAGCGCCGGCGTTGATAATCGCGGCTTGTCGGGCTTTGCCGTTTAAAAGTTCATTAATAATCATTACCATTAAATAAGTTTTGCCGATGCGGTGTCCCCCGGTGATGAATAACCACCGATCGGATTGACCTTTGATAAGGGCGATGGCCTCTTCTAATAGCGCTTTGCGACTCGCTTTCCCATCGATGTCGGTAAATCGTTTTTCTTTCCATGCTTCATCAAAATCGGATATCCAAAATTTGCGGTCGCGTTCATATTTAGCCATTAAAAGCGGGCACGGTTCATAAGTACGCTCGATAAATCGTCCAACTCGCTCAAGTTTGATTTGATAATGGCGCTGGCGTTTGTCGCATTGTTCAAGACCTGGGCATGACGAGCAGTAATGACGATCTTCTTGGTAGGCGAGAAACATCGCGATGTTTTGTTTCACTTCATCGGGTGTCGCCCCGAGACGTTTGATTTCTTGATGCACGAGCGGGTCGGCGAGCAAATTTTGATATTGTTGCTCGATAACCGCATCGAGATCATCGTCTAGAAATTCGGTTTGGTTAATTTTGATTTTGTCCATGTTCATGTTCCTCTCCGGTGATCTTGAAGTTCCTTGAACATGGCGGCGATATCAAGCTCTTCGTCGCCACCGGC
>JAQVKB010000176.1 GCA_028694875.1 Candidatus Izemoplasmatales bacterium | reverse complement strand
TCGATGCACGCGACGATTACCAAGCAACTTGATGATCTTGGTAGTGCTGTCTTATTGGTTCCTGCCACGGATGTCGATGGATTTGCGATCAGGCGACCATTGGCGGCACGCACTTCATTTACAAAACTGAAATTAAAGCCATTATCGACTCTCTTGAAATTTTGGGAATCGATGACATAACCAGCTTTGATGGTAGCGTAAGCTTATTGAACCTTTTCAACGATACGAATCAAAACAAGATGCTCGCGAGTGCCTCCATGCATGCGACGATCACCAAACAACTCGACGATTTGGGCAGCGGTGTCTTGTTAATCCCGGCGACGGATGTCGATGGATTCGCCATCCAGGGTACTGTCTCGCTCACGCACTTTATCTACAAAGCTGAAATCAAGGCAATCATCAACTCGCTCGAGATTTTGGGAATCACGGATATCACGGCGTTCACTGGCACGGTCTCATTAACCAATTTGTTCAATGATACCAACCAAAATGCCTTGCTTTCCAGTGCTTCGATGCACGCGACGATTACCAAACAACTCGACGACCTTGGCAGTGGCATCTTGCTCATCCCTGCGACGGATGTCAACGGAGTGGCTATCCAAGGTACGGTATCGCTCACGCATTTCATCTACAAGGATGAAATCAAAGCGATTATCAACTCGCTCGAGATTTTGGGAATCACCGATATCACGTCCTTCGATGGTAGTGTATCGCTCACCAATCTCTTCAATACCACCAATCAAAATACGATGCTCGCGAGTGCTTCGATGCATGCGACAATTACCAAACAACTCGATGACCTCGGCAGTGGCGTCTTGTTAATCCCGGCGACGGATGTCGATGGTTTCGCCATCCAGGGTACTGTCTCGCTCACGCACTTCATCTACAAGGATGAAATCAAAGCAATCATCAACTCGCTCGAGATTTTGGGCATCACCGACATTACGGCCTTTACCGGAGCCGTCTCGCTCACCAATCTCTTCAATACGACGAATCAAGACATTATGTTGGCGAGTGCTTCGATGCATGCGACGATTACCAAACAGCTCGATGACTTAGGCAGTGCCGTTTTATTGATTCCTTCGACGGATGTTGCGGGCACCTCCATCCAAGCCACGGTCTCGCTCACTCACTTTGTGTTCAAGAGTGAAATCAAAGCGATCATCAACGCACTCGAAATTCTTGGTGTGACCGACATTACGGATTTTGATGGTTCGATTGATCTTTCGACCTTGGCGCTCGAAGCCGATCAAGACACGTTGCTTACCAGTGCTTCGATGCATGCGACGATTACACAAACCTTACTCGATCTCGATGATGCTGTGTTGATTGTTCCGCACTATACACAAAATGGTGAAATTGAAGCCAACCGCATCCTCTTGAGCGTTTCGGCAACAGACTTCATTCAAAAGTTTGAAATCAAGTATTTGATCAATGCCTTCTTGTCGATGGGCTACACGAACCTCGATAGCTTCGGCGCCTCGATTGATTCGAGCAAGTTCTTCGATGATCCAGATACCTTGTTACTCTCGGCATCCATCCAAGCTACATTGTCGGATAAGATGCTCAATGGTACTGGCGGCAACTTGATTATTCCGAATACCGATATCTTGGCGACAACCACCATTCGCATCGTGCAATCGGATGTGACCTTCGTGGAAATCAATGAAATGAAAGCGATCCTCGACGCACTTGATGAACTCGGACTGACGGACTTCACCTCGATCAACATTACACCTGCGGGATTGTTCGCTTCCGACTTCGACTTGTTGCTCGCCTCCTACTCGATGCAAGCGACGATCTCGGATAAGATTCTCTCCGGTGCCCTCGATGACACCGCAGCCGCTGGCAGTGGATCCTTGATCGTCCCGAACTACTTCAGAGAAACCTTGAATGTGGGTCTCTCGACCGCAACACAAATTGAAAAAGTCGAACTCAAAGCCTTGCTCACTTCGCTCGAAGCGCTTGGCATTACGGACTTCTCTGGTTCGATGGACGCAAGTATTGTGACCTCGATGAGTGACGCTGAACTCGATATCTTGCTTGACAGTGGTTCGATGCAAGTCACTATCGACAACATGCTGAAAGGCAATGCCAATATTAGCGCTGAGATTCCAGCGCTGGCGGTGGAAGATGTTTATGATATGACGGATATCACCACCAAAGCAGAAATCAAGGCGTTCATCCGTGCCGCGAATACGATGGGTGCCGCGTCGATTGAAACAGTCGACTTCAGCCTCGCCGCGATTACGGCGCTGACACCGGCAGAACGTGACACCGTCCTCAATTCGATGATCGTTCGCAACATGATTACCGATGACATCGAAACGGCAATCGCCGTCATCAATGCCAATAACATTCCGTTAGGACCGTTCTATTCGTTCGATAATTCCGATTACGAAAACAATGATCCAGGATTGTTCCTCACCAAACAAGGCGCACTCGATGCAATTGCCTTTATCGACGCCAACTCGTAATTCCAAACAGCAGTAGAATCAATCCCGACTTCGGTCGGGATTTTTTCATGAATCGTCCTTAAGGACGCACTCAAAAAAATCTGGGTCAATCCAATTGAATCCCACATAATTTGTTGTATAATGAAATTAGCAACAAAGAGGGGGTTATTTCATGTTACCTGATAATCTGAGTTTCTTAACGTCTTTAGACTTTATCTTTTATTTAATCTTTGGTCTCGCGGTATTATCCGGGTTGATTCGAGGATTCAAGAAAACGGTGTTCGCCTTTGTTACGAACCTTATTTTTTATGCCGTCTTCTTTTTAACCATCGATCAGGTCGTTGGATTCCTATGGACCTTCGATATGCCGTGGCTAGGAAGCGTGATGTCCAACATCGATCCTGCGCTGGCCAACTTCACCAATTTCTCGGATAGTTTACCGACGATTTTGGGGGTGTTCCTCGGGGATACCTTTGATTTGACAACTGCCAGTGCGCACGTCATGGAACTTGCCGTTGGTTTGGGCATGTTTGCGTTGAAACTCGTCTACACCTTGCTGTACTTTACCGTCATCCTTTTGGTTTGGAAATTAATTTGCTGGATCCTTCAAGCCATTTTGATTCATTCACAAGAAGGAGAATCGAAAAATCGTGGGATGGGCGCGATCTTTGGTACCCTCAACGGGGCTCTCAGCGTATTCGTTTCCTTAATCATGCTGGGTGGATTCTTGAGTGTGGTCGAAAGTATGACCACGTTCCTCGATGCGACACAAACGCCAACCACGCAACTCGCTTATGTGGACCGTCATGAACTCTATGAAGCGGATTATCAAATCATTCCGCTCGCGACGACAGAGATGCCGGATATTACGAGCGAACTGCAAATGCTTCACGATATGATTGATTCCTATCATGCGAATATCTTTGTACAAATTGCGGATTCCATTACCGTCACGAAAGAAGGAACCACCGAAGAAATTCCACTTCACCTGTCGTTGTTCGACTCGGTGTTGTCCTTCGATATTGATACGACACAAGTATCCATTCGTTATGAGCTAGCCGTGTATTCGCAAGCGATGACAGTCTTGATTCAAGATCGGAAGAGCACACG
>JAQVKB010000175.1 GCA_028694875.1 Candidatus Izemoplasmatales bacterium | reverse complement strand
TAATGTATCTTCAAATTCGTATTTTAAAACACGTACTGAGAGTACAATCGATTGCGATTGAATTTGTACCGTAATGAAATGAGTCCCACGGACAAGAAACAAAGCTAGGTCTGAATCGGATATCATCGAAGATAGAACCCGGATCACCTCGGTAGTACCATCAAGATAGGTTGCTTCCACCTGGATATCCGATAAAGAAGATTTACGCATCACAAAATCAAACTCGCTTTGCCCATCGACGTATCCGAGCGATGAAACCGGCGGTAGTGTCGAAGTGGTACTCATGGTTGTAGTCGATGTGGCCGTATTAGTAGAGGTATACGTGGTTGTCTCTGAAGTATGATCACAAGCGAGGATACCAAAAGATAAAGAAAGGACAAATATGAGGAAAAGGCCCCTTTGAAATGAATACTTAGAGAACGGTTGGAATCCGATATTCATCAAAAAAACCTTCTTTCAGAAGTATTTGTTTGTTCATTGTTTGACATATGAACTCACCTTTCATTTTATCAAATTTCAGAAAATAAACAATACCATAACACAATGATATTATTTGTCACATTCACGTCTGATCATTTCACTATCTTTGAATCACAGCTTCATCGTCTTTATTCACAAAAAACTTTTATTATGAATATTCTCATACCATGCATTGAGCAAGACAACGCTGGAATGAGAATGAATAGTGTGTGATACTTTGCCATGCTAATGAATGAAATCGTGATTCTCAAGATTCATCAATAATGAACAAAGACATGGTTTTTGTGAAAAATACAAAACGAACTCGACTTTGAAATCGATTTGATTTTTGAGTGAAAATGAGTTCGTTTTTTTGTCCCTATATCGATTCAAAAACAGTACGTTTTTTCGAATGAAAAAAAGTGATGATAAGACCTACAAATAGCGTATTATAGCCATTTCATGTTTGTTTAGTATTTTCAATCAAAACAACAAATGAAAATTTATGAAAAATAATACTTGTATTTACAAAAAAAAAGTCTATAATTAATGCTTGTAAAACATCAGTCAACAAAGGAGCCCAACGTTGAGCACAAAACCGCTGATTGAACTTGTCAATGTCACAAAGACCTATGACGAGGAGAATGTCGTCAACCAATTAAATCTGACGATTTATGAAAATGAGTTCGTCACCTTGCTAGGACCTTCTGGTTGTGGCAAAACAACTACCCTTCGTATGATTGGTGGTTTTGTTCAGCCTGATCAAGGTGAGATTATCATAAATGGCAAAGTGTTTAATGATCTTCCCCCCTATGCTAGACCGATCCACACCGTGTTTCAACGGTATGCGTTGTTTACGCATCTCTCGGTTTTCGAGAATGTGGCGTTTGGTCTACGAAATCGCAGTTGGGAATACTTGAGCCATTTCTTCCATTTGGAAGAAGATGCCAAAGCGGTTCAAGAAAAGAAGATGAAAGTCAAAGAATATCACGCGAGGATTAATGGATTGATTGATCAAGCGGTTCGCGACGCGCTTCAACTTGTCAAACTCAAGGGATTCGAACATCGTAAAGTTGATCAAATCTCTGGTGGTCAACAACAACGTGTTGCCCTCGCCCGCGCCTTGGTGAACAAACCACAAATCTTGTTGCTGGATGAGCCGCTTGCGGCGTTGGATATTAAACTTCGCCAAGCGATGCAATATGAACTCAAAGGAATGCAACGGAAACTTGGGATCACCTTCATCTTTGTCACCCATGACCAAGAAGAAGCGATGACGATGTCAGACCGGATTGTGGTCATGAAAGAAGGCGTCATCCAACAACTAGGAACGCCGAAGAAAATCTATAACGAACCGGTGAACCGCTATGTGGCGAACTTCATTGGCGAAACGAATATCTTCCCTGGAACGTATGTCAAAAAGGACCTTGTGAATTTCATGGGCGCGGACTTCGCGTGTACGGGTTATGAATTTGGCAATGGCGAGAAAGTCGATGTCGTCATTCGTCCTGAAGACTTTGATGTGGTTGATCTTGAAAAAGCGAAGATTCAAGGTATTGTAACCTTCTCCCTGTTCAAAGGAGTTCACAATGAACTCGATGTCAAAGTTGGCGATGTATCAATTATGGTCAATACGTATGAAAACTATGAAGTAGGAGAACCGATTGGTCTCTCTGTGGATGCTTATGAAATCCATTTGATGAAGGTCGAAGACGATGGGCAAGTCGTTTAAGATTCTGGCACTCCCCTATGAAGTCTGGTTGGGAGTGCTCGTCTTTATTCCGATCGTAGCCCTCCTCGGAATCTCCGCGACGAACTTCACATCGGCGGTTTCGATTTCCGAACTTCAATTTTCGCTTTCGCATTGGGTCATGTTAACGGAAGGAGCGGTGTTGATTCCTTTCCGTAACAGTTTGGTCTATGCGACGCTCACGACACTCTTAAGTTTTGTCTTTGGATATTTCGTGGCTTATCAAATATTCCGCTTTCGTATCAAAAACAAATTCATCATTTTGACCATCGTCATTCTCCCGATGTGGTCGAACTTGATATTGCGCAGCAAAGCACTGGTCGACGTGATGAGCCAAAACAACATCATCGCCGATTTGCTAGGTTTTTCACCATTTGGCAACATCGCTTCTACCGCAACGCCGGTTGCGGTCATGACGGGTCTGGTGTTTACTTATTTGCCTTTCATGATTTTACCCGTTTATACCGCACTGGAAAAGATTGATTACGCGCTCGAAGAAGCGGCGCTCGACTTGGGATTAACCCCTTTCCAAAAGTTTTGGAAAGTGGTCTTTCCACTGTCGTTCCGTGGCGTCGTGACCGGATCGATTCTTGTATTCTTGCCGACAGTTGCTGGATTTGCGATTCCGGATATCTTATCCCACGGTACGATTCTTTTCATCGGTAACGTCATCAACAGCAAATTCATCTATTACAACTACAATGGTGGTGCTTTACTCGCCATCATCATCCTCTTCTTTATTCTCGGATCGATGTTTTTAATGACGAGATTCGACAAGGAAGGAGAGACCTTATTATGACCCCTGAAGTCAAAGTGTATCCTCGCGCGACGCTCGAGGAGTATGGATACAAAGACTATTCGAAATATACACCTTTGATGAATGTGCTCAAAAAAGTATTGTTCTTCGCACTCATGTTCATGTTGTATCTTTCGATCATCATCATTGCGATTCAGTCGCTCAACAGTAGCCAAATCACGGGAGAGTTTGGACAATTCTCGCTCAAATGGTATCCAGCGATTTTGGACAACAACGAACTCATGCTCGCGATCCGCAACACCTTGTTGGTGTCGGGCATCGCGACCATCATCGCGACGATTGCGGGAACCTTCTTCGCCGTCGGTCTCTATTCAATTCAGAAAAAGAACCGTCAACGTTGGATGTTACTGAACAACGTTCCGATTCTCAACGCGGATATCGTCACTGGTTTCTCATTGATGCTCATGTTCAAAGTCGTCGAACAAATCATTGGCATTCATATCTTTGGTTTGTTTACCCTCGTCATGGCACATCTCTTCTTTACCATCCCGTATGTGATTTTGTCGGTGATGCCCAAACTCAAAGAAACCGATCCAAACCTCATGGATGCGGCCCTTGATTTGGGAGTTCGTCCTT
>JAQVKB010000174.1 GCA_028694875.1 Candidatus Izemoplasmatales bacterium | reverse complement strand
TAAAAATTAATTCCATCAACAAAAAATGCGCCTTCCATCGGCGCATTTTTTTTGTTTATTGGAACATTACTTGATAATACGCGCAAAGTCTTCCGCGCTCCAAGGCGATTTCTTAAATATCTTCGCCGTTTCTTCCGCGGATTTTGGTTGCGAGAAATAGTATCCTTGCATGAAACGAATATCGAGTTCGGCCATGCGCGCAATCATCGTTTCATCTTCAATACCTTCGGCGATGACGACTTTTTGGTTTTGTTGCGCCAGCATGATCGCGCGTTTGATGGATTCTTCTTCTTGGAATTGATTCATCACTTTGAGGACATCCTCACGGCTAATTTTAAGGATAGACGCCTTCACTCTCGTCATATCGTCGAGAATTTCGAAATCGGTGCCTAAATCATCGATCGCGACACGGAAACCATAACGGCGAAACTCGGTTAAGTTTTGGAGCGCGATAGGATTTCGGACAATCGAGTAATAGTCGATGATTTCCAAGCAGAATGATTCAGGAGAGAACTCGTATTTCCGGACAATATTGTGGAAATCTTCCGCCAAACCTTCCATCACCAACTGCTTTGGAGAGAGGTTGGTGGAAATGAACAAATCCCGAATTTTGAATTGCTTCTTCCAAGCGAGGTATTGTTGAACAATTTTTTCAAATCCCCATTTGCCAAACCAGGTGATGTCGCCGGTGAGATCCATGACGTTCAAGAACTTTCCAGGCGGGAGAATTCCCATCGTCGGATGGTTCCATCGCAACAAAGATTCAAGCCCAATCATTCGACCCGTGCGAATGTCGACAATCGGTTGATAATAAAGCAAGAATTCTTCATTTTGAATTGATTTCTTGATTTCTTGGTAATAAGACATGTTGAATTGTTCTTTTTCGATCAAATCTTGAGAATACAAGGAATAGCGGTTCTTGCCCTCTTTTTTCGAGACATATAAGGCTACATCGGCATTTTTGATGAGTTGTGACGCCGAAATCCCATCAAATGGGAACAAGACGATACCAATCGACGTGGTGATCGATTCGGGTACGGTTTTGAGTGGTTCACGAATCGCTTCAAGAATTTGCTCCGCGGTTTGCGTGATCAATTGGTTGTTGATATCTCCGGTATGATAGACAATGAAGATATCGTCTTTCAGATTCCCTGCAATCGAACCCTTGGGTGATATCTTCTTCAAGCGACGATTGATTTCATCCATAATTTTGATGATTTGTTTGGGGGTATATTTTTCAGAAATATAGCGAAAATTATCGAGGTTCATGTAATACATGACGGCCATCGTTTGGCCTTCCTTCGAATGATAAATTTCTTGATTGATGAGCCCAATCAAGTCTTTGCTTTTTTTCGAAACAGTGCGACGTTCGACGACGAGTTTGGAGTCCAAGCCTTGTTCATCCTCGGATTCTTTCGCACGGCGAACGAGCTTGCGATCATTCGAAGAAGACCGAATCTCTTTCCAAACATTTTTGCCGAGAAAATACATCACGACAAGCGTAAAGATAATAATTACCAACGCGGCAACAACCTCATAAGTTTGCGCAGGGGTCGCCATAAAAGGAAAATTGATCATACATGCACCTCTATTCGTAATAATCCTTGGAAGCAAATACATCCAAGCGCTTGGTTCGCGCCACTTTGTAGAACTGGTCGACGTATTTCTTCAAATCCGCGAATGCCAACGGCTTAGAAAACAAGAATCCTTGGAAGACATCGGTGGAAATTTGTTTTAAGTATTCGTACTGCTTTCTGGTTTCGACACCTTCGGCAACCACTTTCATATCGAGGTTGTGGACGAGTTCCACAATCGTACCTATGATGGAATGATCCTTCTTGGTGGCGAAGATGCCATCGACGAATGATTTGTCGATTTTCAAATTATCAAAGGGAATCTTTCTGAGGTAGGTCAGCGAAGCATATCCGGTACCAAAATCATCGAGCGCAATTTTTGCGCCAATATCGTGGAGGAAGTTGATCGTTTCTTCGAGATAGATCGTCGATTCAATCAAGACGCCTTCGGTGATTTCCAAGACCAATGATTTTGGATCAATATCCGTTTCACGGATGATCCGTCGCAACACATCGGTGAAGTCTTTTTGCACAATCTGAACGGGGCTGACATTGACAGAAATGACAAAGTCTTTGTTGAAGATTTCTTTCAGCAAGACTTGGGTTTTGCATGCCTCACGCAAAATCCATGTACCAATGGGAATGATCAAATGCGATTCTTCCGCATTGGCGATGAAGACTTGCGGACTGACTTCACCTAGTGTGGGAGATTTCCAACGGACGAGGGCTTCAAATCCATAGATTTCCGATTTGTTGTCGACGAGCGGTTGGTATAGCAAGTATAACTGATTGTGTTCGATTGCATTGGCGAGTTCTTCACTGATTTGCGCTTTGTAATTGACTTCGCGCATCAATTGATCATTGTAAAAAACAAATTTCACATTTGGAACAGAACGGGCTTTGTAGAGTGCGGTGTCGCACTTTTTCATGAGTTCGTTCATGTTCTTTCCATCGGAGGGATAAATCGAAACTCCAAAGTGAACTTTGACATCCACCTTCATGTTTTTCACCACGAGCGGCTCTTGGAATTGCTCCAACAAATGGATGATTTCCGATTCAACCGCTTCGAGATGTTTGACCTTTGGAACCAAGAACACGAATTCATTCGAACTATTGAGATAAATCAGTTCGTTGTTTTTCAACGTCTTTTTCAGCGTCATCGCAATCAATCGCATCATTTCATCCGCAATCGTCTGACCTTTGGTGACGTTGACACTTTTGAGATTGTCGATATCAAGCAGTACGACAGCGACCTTGTCAGACGTATTCAGCACATTTTCTTCAATTTCACTATGGACGGCTTTTCGGTTTTTGAGACCTGTTAAGGCATCGTAAACATACGTTTGGTACACGAGGTCTACTTGCTTGCCGATTTCACGACTCATCAAGTTCAAGGCATCAGCCACATATTTGAGCTCATTGTTTTCCGCAACTTGAACTTGGACATTGTAGTTCCCGTTTTTGATTTCATCAATGGAATCGAGAATGTCATTAACCGGAGAAAGCGTCAAATCAATCTTTTTGGACAACACCATCGACACCAAGAACATCAAAAGCCCAATCGAAACAAGCAAAATCACAAAAGCAAACTCCAAGCCAATGGTCTGCGTGTTTTCGATTAACACGGCCGCCAACCAATCGGTTCCAGGAATCACCTGCGTCACGACAAACACACTGCGGCCAAAGAGGTTGAGAAGTTGGACGGATGATACGTCCAAATTGTCGAGCAAAGAAGCCATCCCGCTATCGAGCCCATAACTTTGATCGAGCGTCAGGGATTGATCCGCATTGAGTAACGTATAACCCGTAAATTCCGTATCGGAGAAATGAAGGACCATTCTTCCATCTGTCGCAGAATCGACAATGATGGCGAGCGATTTGGATTCTGGATTATCATAATAATCATAGGCGTGAATAGCATTGGGGAGATTGTCAACGAGGATGTCAATTCCCAAATATCCAATCACTTGATCATTCTCTTCGATTGTCACCACAAAAGTGATGGCGTTGGATGAGGTTATACTATCCTGATATGGATCTGATAGC
>JAQVKB010000173.1 GCA_028694875.1 Candidatus Izemoplasmatales bacterium | reverse complement strand
AAATTAACTCCTATAACGTCGTTATTATATCACTTAAATTTGTCTAAATATCGAGGCGATTGATATGTTTTAAATCGAGCTTTTCGACCAGATCGGTCATGATAGCGATGCGCGAATCGAGAAAATCGCGCGGATCATGGGCATCGATGCCGACGATGACTTTAACGCCGTAGCGTTTGGCTGTTTCCCAAAATGGGATGTATGGATACATGTAGCGATATTCATTTCCGATTAGTCGTTGTCCCGCAAAACGAATCGCTCCCATGTTGAGTTCTAACGGCATGTCCAACCGTATCGCCGCTTGGCAAATCGCTTCACTGACTTCTTTCGCGGCTTCATCAAATCCGTACGGATAACTAGCCATGAACAAATCGGGATGAGCGACATATTTGAATAATTTCGTTTCCATGCCCTTGATCAGTTCACGTCCGTATTCACGAATATCTTCTTGGGTGCGACTGTGGCCATAGTAGTGGGTTAAGCGCCCGTGTTCATAGCGGTAATGTTGCGCCAAAATCAGATAATCGACGATACCTGTCCGCAGCAATTCTTTGTAGTAATAATCAAAATCACGATAATATTCGGCTTCAAACCCAAGATGAATCAATATTTTATCGGCGTATTGATCTTTTAGATCACTGATCGAATTAACATAACCTTCGAGTTCTTCATAGTTACCACGAGAGCCGTACTGCTTAATGCCTGGATAGAAAATGTGATCGGAAAAACCAAGCACCTTAATACCTGATTTGATGGCATTTATTACGTAGTCTTCATCACGGCCAACAGCATGGCCGCACCGATACGTGTGCGTATGGTAACAGTAATCGATAGTTGCGCTCATTTGTAAAGTACCCGGTATAAATATAGCCCTTGAGCCTCCGCTTTGTAACTGATGACATCGCGGGAAGCGCTATCGAGATGGCGCTTGATGAAGGACTCGTCCTCTTTCCCGTTTCCAATGGCAATCAGCGTTCCAACGATGAACCGAATCATGTAGGTCATAAAACCTGATCCATTAATATCAATTCGAATGAGTTTGCCCTTTGTTTTTATCGAAATGTCATTGATTGTTCTGACATATCCATCTTTGTCTTCATCTTTGGTCGTGAAATCTTGAAAGTTGTGCGTTCCAATGAATAATCGCGTGGCATTTGTCATCGCGGCAATATCCAATTGAGCGCGTATTTGCATGCAATATTGACGGTCAAATGGCGAATATTCGCCATTGTTAATCAAATAGTAATAAAATTTTCCCTTCGCATTATAGCGAGCGTGAAAATCGTTTTTAATTCGTTTGAGTTTCAATAAACGAATGTCTTTATTTACGAGGGAATTAAATCCAATTAGTAACTTATTTAAGTCAAACGATTTGTCGATGTCAAAGTGAAAAGTTTGGCCTTTTGCGTGAACACCGCGATCGGTACGACCACTACCATAGACTTCGATATGCGTATCCAATATTTGGCTGAGCACTCTTTCAATCTCACCTTGAATCGAGGGCTCGTCTGGCTGGCGCTGCCAGCCGTTATAGTTAATGCCATCATAGGCGACAATACCTAATACTCTCATCGTTAAAATAAGTTTCCAATAATCGCCACGAAATCGACTTTAAGCGCGGCCAGCACGATGATGCCTGATAATAAGCCCACGACGAATATTAACGCGATCGAATCGGGCACGCGCCACTTCATCACGCGGTAACGGGTCCTTTTACCACTGGGGTTATATCCACGCGCCTCCATGGCGTTGGCGAGTTCTTCGCTTCGTTGGAAGGCGGAAATGAATAACGGCACAATCAAGGAGACAATCGCACGTACTTTTTCGGATAGTTTACCGCTGACAAAATCGACCCCGCGACTTGCCTGCGCCTTCATGATGCGATATGTCTCATCAAGCAGTGTCGGAATAAATCGAAGCGCAATGGAAATCGTCATCGCGATTTCATGTGTCGGGAATCTGATTACTTTAAATGGTAGCAAATACCATTCGATGGCATACGTCAAATCAAGCGGACGCGTCGTCGAAGTCAGCACCATTGTCAGGGCAATCATCAAAACCAAACGAATGACGATATAAAGCGTTTGGAAAATCGCATTCCAATAAATATTCCATGAACCGATTGAGAAAGCAATCGCGCCGGAGTTGGGAACGATTGTATTAATGATTAATAAGAATGTAAT
Organism: Candidatus Izemoplasmatales bacterium; assembly: GCA_028694875.1. Lineage (GTDB taxonomy): Bacteria > Bacillota_I > Bacilli_A > Izemoplasmatales > Hujiaoplasmataceae > JAHIVB01. The sequence goes on along the minus strand of JAQVKB010000173.1, from coordinate 1,439 downwards.
CATGATCCATAACGCTTTCAGTTGTTTGAATAGCGTCTTGAATTTAATGCGGCTGACCATCATCATCATGGCGATCAATATGAAAATAAGGCCATAAACGATGAAGTTCATCGGGACGTTGACGAACTTGATGAAAATACCGACCATCAGCACGATTAAGCCAAATAGCTTCAAACGTGGATCAAGGCGGTGAATAAACGAATTATAGGGGACGTATCTTCCTAGTGCGATGTTAGCCACGGTGATAGCCGCCTTTGATGATTTTCGCCATGTCTTCAATCGTGCGAATGTTACGCATATCAAATTGGTAACCGCCGTTTTTCAGCAGTTTCGCAAAATGGTAAAGATTGGGAATCTCAAGGTTATAGTCTTCGTAGTCGCCTTCAAATAGCGATAATGGATCAGTCACTTTGACGATGGCACCATCTTTCATAACGATGACATCGCTAGCATAACGTAGCACGATATTCATATCGTGAGTGACTAAAACGACGGTCGTGCCGCCTTGATGAATCTTATCGAACAAATCCATCATCTCTTGAGCGCCGCGCGGATCGAGCCCAGCGGTTGGCTCGTCTAACACGAGCACTTTCGGTTCCATGGCGATGATGCCGGCGATGGCGACGCGACGTCGTTGACCGCCCGAAAGTTCGAATGGTGAACGTTTGAATAAATCGTCATCAATGCCAACTTCACGTAGAGCTTTATGAGCTTTATCTAGCGCTGTTTTTTCATCGTCACCAAAATTACGAGGGCCAAAAGCTACGTCTTTTTCGACCGATTCTTCAAACAGCTGATATTCGGGAAATTGAAAAACGAGTCCCGCATGCTTGCGGAATTTCTTAATGTGTTTGACCTTTTCTTTGGCCGTTATCGTCATGTCGTCGACTTGAATAGTGCCGCTAGTTGGCAAAAGCAAGGCATTGATGTGTTGAATCAAGGTTGATTTGCCACTACCGGTATGACCGACAATCGCCGTGAACGAATGATCCTTAATGTCAATGTTAACACCACGAAGCGCTTCAAACTGAAACGGGGTCTTCGGGGAATATACATAAAATACGTCGCTGAATTTTATCGGCATAAGATGGCCGCCAGTTGTTTGATTGATTTCGCGCTTGTGACGTTAACGCCTTCTTTTTCAAGCGCTTCTTTCATTTTCATGACGAAGGGGATGTCTAGGTCAATCGCGCGTAGTTCGTCGCGTTTAGAAAATACTTCCTCCGGTTTTCCCCGTAAAGCGATCGTTCCTTCATTTAAAACGATAATCTCATCGCTACGATACGCCTCTTCAATGTCGTGGGTAATCGAAACGATTGTCAGGTTGGGGTCATGCTTTTTCATGTCGATGGCGATGTCGCGAATTTCGCGCTTTCCTTTGGGGTCTAGCATCGCCGTGGCCTCGTCCATGATGATGAGTTCCGGTTTCATTGCTAAAA
>JAQVKB010000172.1 GCA_028694875.1 Candidatus Izemoplasmatales bacterium | reverse complement strand
TTCTCCGCCATGAACCAAGTTCTTCGCATAAAGCATATACACAATCGAAGATACAAGGATGACAGAGACAATCACGGAAGCAAAGGACAACAACACCGTTTTCGATAACTTTCGAACCTCTTTTAAGTTCGCACTAAACAACAACAGCGGAATGGCAATTGAAATTGCCACATATCCACCTATTTGACCTATATCCTCATTCGGCGCGATATCGAGACCCAAACGATTCAGACCGAACACGATCGCAGAGGCAATGATACCCGCAAGATATGCGGAACCAATTGTGCCAAAGGTCTTGGTGAGTTTGAACTCATGATGCCTGATAATCCATAGCGGGATAGCAAACATCAATACTAATTGTATGAAGGAATATATCATGTTGAAATCTCCTTGCCATAAAGGCGGTAGACTTTGGTAATTTTTCCATCCAATTTAAAGAATGTCGCCATCGCTTTGATGTTTTCTTCCATCATCGTTCCAGCTTCAAACTCCGTGATGCCTAGTTCATCAAAGTGATCATAGATTTTCTTAAAGATATATGCGATGAGTCCCGTGTTTTGGTATTTAGGAACAACGTATTGCAACATGCCACGAGCACGTGTAATAATTTTTTTGGATCGCAACATGTGAATCGAGAGGATTTTTCCTTTGGTCTTTTGAAGCACCTGATTGAAATCAGGAATGACCAAACAAAAACCTACTGGTTCACCCGTCGAAACTTCTCGCGCAATCTTTATGAGATCGGGTTGAAGAAACATCTTCATGTTCTTCGCCACATCCGCAATCATTTCAATCGAAGGAGCGTCTTGATAGATGATTTCATTGGTGGCTTGAGAAAACACGTGGTGAACATCTTCGATTTCTTTTTCGATGTTTTTCAGATTGATGGAATCGACACGAATGTCTTGGTGTCTCGACGTAAAATAACGTTCGAGAAGTTGGAGTTTGGGAATATTGCTTTCTGTCTTCTCAACTTCTACAGTGACCGTATCAAATGCTTTTTGATATCCATGTTCTTCAAGAAAAGGACCATAATAGGAATAATTATAACTCGTCAAGAAACTATGAGGTCGATCAAATCCTTGAACTAGAATTCCACGACGCGTATCGGGATCGTAAGGAGAAAAAGTTCCTTCGACATAATCGATGCCTTGTTCACGAAGATCCATTTCCATCGCGTCGAGCAAAGCTTTGGCGACTTCTTGATTCTCGATGACATCAAAGAAAGAATAATACCCAATGCTCTTCTTCTCATGTTTGGACTCAGCAATCGTATAGAGAATTCTTCCAACAACTTCATCATGATCAAGCGCCAAAAGGGCCGTGTACTTCTTTTCAATTAAGACTTGTTTCTTCAACTCTTTCTTTAAAACCGCATAAATGGGAGGAGCAAAGATTGGATCCGTTTTATATAAGTTTCTTACAAAAAAAACGAACCGATTTAAGTCGTTCATCGTTGTCACAACTCGGATCATTCTTTCACCACTTCCAATGTGCGTCATATGGCTATTTTAACAGATTTTCCATCCTTTTTTCAAGGTGTAATGAGATTTTACCGAATTCACACAATTGACCGAAAAAACGAACCCCCTTAGGAGTTCGTTGTTTTTGTCAAATGCATACGAGAAACGAGGATCAATAAGACCGCCGCAATGAGGAAGAGGATGGCCGAGGTATCAAACACTAATATGGGATCGGCATTGTACAAGATGCCACCTAAAATCGGACCAATCACCATGCCGATGGAAAGAAAGGACTGACGTAATCCCATCACCGCACCAAGAGTCCCTTCTCTGGCATGATTGCCGATATAGGTTTGTTCAAAGGGAACATAGACTGCGGTAAGCAAAACATAAATGCTATACAACGAGTAGAGGAAAAACATGAGATTACTTTGTCGGAACACAAAGAAGACAACAATGGCACTGACGATTTGAATGAAAATCATGACGGACAAATGACGGTTCAACTTGTGAAATAAGGGAACGAGCAACACACCAGATATTACGCTTAAGATTCCAGTAAACGACACAAATGCACCAAGGTCATCGGAACCATATTGTAGTTGTATGACATACACGTCAATGTATTTACTTAAATTGATACGAGCCATCGACATCAAAGCAACCGCAATCAAGAAGACAAGAAATGCTGGTCGAATCTCTTTGAGAAAACGAAAATCAAGCAAACGAATCGGGCCCTTTTTTTGGCTCTTATTTGGTACTTCGTCTTCATGAAAGGTGAATAGGATTAGAACTGCATACAATGTGTTAAGAATTCCTTGCAAGATGAACACGTTTCCTTCCACATCGGTATGCAACATCGAAATGAACCACGGATTGGTATTAAGGATACCTCCTAGGCCATATCCTAAAGAAGCAAAGAGCGTTAAGGTCGCGGAAAAAATACCAAGATGGACTTGTTGTTTTTCTACGGGTGATATTTGAATCACATGCGAAACAAATAATGTCACAATCGCTGAAACACCCACCCCGCTGACAAATCGAAAGAAGGTCATCCACCACATATTTCCCGCAATGCCAAACATGGCTTGTCCAAAACTATAGACAAGCAACCCAAAATAAATCAACTTCACTTTACCTATTTTATCGCCTAGTGCACCGACAATGGGAGCTCCAATCATCATGCCTAGTGCCATCATCGCGAAAAAAACACCGAACATATAATCCGGTATTCCCAGTTTCATGACCAAAGAAGGGGTCACTGGATGACCTATATTATGAATCAGTCCTTGAAGGGCTGCCAAGATAAGTATCCAAACAAATCGTCTCTTCATCGAATCCTCCAACATACTTCTCTATTATATCGTTCTTTCCGTAACATGAAAGTCTTCATGCAATAAAAAAGCATCACAAGGATGCTTCTTCGAGCAAAACAAAGGTTTCAATTTTTCCATTTGGAGTCAAGTCGATGATACGAACCCCTTTGACAAACTCGGGCATGGTATAGTTATAATGCCCTGAACACCTTCCATAAGCGAGAAGTATGCCTTCTTGTTCTATGGAGAAATCATTGACATGATCGTGTCCAAAAAACATTCCTTTGACCGCTTGGATTTCAACCATACTGTCAAAAAAGCCAAAATCAACATTGGCGCAACAAACATTCTCATGCCATTCTCCCTGGACTTCTTCTTTTGAAAACTTGGACACTTGAGGAATCGGAATATGAAAGAAAATGACAGTGGATCGATTCGGACTTTCCATGACCGAACGAGACACCATTTCGATTTGCTCTGGTAGGATGGTCTGATATCCCCAACGATGTTCTCCATCGATCCAGTCCATACGGTCAACACCACTATCTAGAAAACATAGTTGCCAAGGATTGGTTGAGTTAGACACTTCCAAACAGTAATTCCCCACTCCAGGTAGTGATGAACTTCCATTTTCAAAAAGACAAAGATTCGATTCCATCAAGATCTGAGAAAGTTCTTCTTTGGAAGCTCCATGTTCCGCATCATGGTTCCCAAAAACAAACGTCCAAGGTTTGTGAATATTGTCCATGAATTTCGAAAGTTTCCTTGCGAGCAAGGCATTCTCTTATAATAAAGATTTTGTGGTAAGGAGTTAACAAAACAAAAGAATCTCCTCCGGTAAAACCGCTCAC
>JAQVKB010000171.1 GCA_028694875.1 Candidatus Izemoplasmatales bacterium | reverse complement strand
CAATCTCTTTGTCGATCCTTCTGCCAACAACATGTATTTGATGACCAATCCTTTTTTTTGGTGGACCTGTTCCACTACTCAATATTTTACCCGATGGCCTTCATATGATTGCTCTTTCCATTATGGTTTTTCTCGGGTTCTTGGTGGTGTACGCTGTGATTGGTTTCATACAGCGCCAACGAGACCATTTGAACGTAAAAAACACGGCTTGAATGCGCCGTGTTTTCTTTCTCTATGGAGTATTTATTCAGGGTTTCCGTAAAGTGTTAGTAATTCCGCAATGGACATCTGCGACAGTGCCACAAAGCCATCATAGGTGTTGTAGGAAGGATATTCGATGACAATCAATAAAATCAATTGCATCAACGTATCACTGACACCTAGGGAGTCGGCCAACTCTTCAAATTCCGAAAGACTCAATACTTGCGCATCCCATGCCGTTGCGGGGATGGCATCGGGATTGTTTTCGATGCTATCCGTCGAATGACCATCCCAAGCGGTCGTGGTCGTCATCACGGTGGTAGAATCATCGGCCGCGGCGAAGAATCCATCCAAGAAATCATCGAGTGCGGTGCGTTCCTCGGTCTGGATGGTTTCATCCACGAGCCCTGAGTAGCGCGTCAACACATCGGTGTGAGATAGCAGCGTTAAGGAACGAACGGATTGCGCTTGCGACCATGTATCCAGGATGACCGCGAGTTCTGTTTCTTTTTCGTAAGTTTCCGCATCGACGCCAAAGAGCATCGTGGTGTCCGTACCAGTCCCATATCCTAGCGATATCGAGGCGTCCAACAACCTATGGAGGACTTCATTGAGATCACCTTTTTTGAGAGACATGGCTTGAATCAAGGATTCTCCAAGAACTTCTTCCGAAGTGATGTTGATGACATCACCTTGCGCGTTCAAAGCAAGTTGAATGGAAGGATTAATGTCGACGGAAATCACCGAATCGACTTCTTGATGGAGAAAGAGCGACACAGAAGCAACGACGACAATCAGAAACGCCGCCATCACAGGGGCAAATCGCAAAACAAAAGATCGTGGATGGATTTGTGGTTCGACCGTGGACATTGACACGACTTTCGCAACGAAATCTTGATCATTAGGGACTTCGATTGACATATCGCGTTTCAGTTTTTGGTTGAAATCATGGAGTTTCATCGAAGACCTCCTTCAAGGTATGACGTAGCTTGGAAAGTGCTTTTTGGTACATCCAAGTGATGGTTCCAAGCGGTTTATCAAGAATTTGCGCGATTTCGCGGTGCGTCAATTCTTCCAAATTATAGAGCAAAAAAATGCTTCGTTCGATTTCTGTCAACGCTTTGAGTGCTTCCTGAACCATTTCCTTCTTGACGACATCGCCTTCGAGAAGGTTCATGAGATCAACAGGGGCAAAAAGGTCAATGTCGAGGTCAGTATATGTCGTCTTTTTGCGACGGTTGAATTCGTTGATGGCCATATTCTTGGCGATGGTGAGCATAAAAGAAAGAAAATTGCGGTTCTGATAGTTTGGCATCGATTCGATCATTTTCATATAAGCATCTTGCATGATGTCTTCCGAAAGTGCGCGATCATGGAGGATGTTGAAAATCATAAAAAAGACGGGTTTTCTGGTTTGTTCGTAGACTTCAGGAAAAACGGTAAAATCGCCACGTTGCATTGCTTTGGCCAGAAGATTCAGACGCTCTTTCATCCATGTCACCTCGCTTTCAAATCTATTGTACATGAATGAAGCGACATTGACAACCTTCCGGCTCACAATATAAACAATGCAATCAACACATTTGTTGGGACATATTCGATTTTCTGACAAATTCGCGAAAAAAAAGACCCCCAAAGGGTCTAGTAGTTTTGTCGACGGATTTTTCCGTCTTTTTTGTGAATGACATAAGTCGTGTCTTGGGTAATGGCTTTGATGGTTGCATATGCAATCGCTTCTTTTTGCGTATGAAGAACACGTAACACGCGATGGGATCCCTCACGTTTGATAATCCACATTCCATCGTCTTTGCGATAGATAATGTGATACCGTCCAAGATCTTTCTTGATGGGATCCGGCTCACCCGAAAACTCTTCCACGCCTTCTTCGTCTGAATGGGTTTCCTGTGATAATTCGTGGTATTCTTCTTCCATCGGATTGGTTTCTTCTTCCACGGGTTCCGGTTGAGAAAGTGGAAGTGTTTCTTCCTCAAGTTCGAGGGTAGATTCAGGAAAGGTCGTCTCCTTGTTTTGATTCTCGGGGGAGACTTGTACGGAAGGTTCTTCTTGTTTTGGCCTGAGAGGTTTGACCTTCGGAGAAGGCGATTCTTTCGGGTTTGGGAATTTCCGTCGATATCGAAGATTATAGATACCATATACGACAAGAATGAAGAAAATTGCTCCCGCCACCATCAATAAAAACGGTAAGTTCTCTTTCCAAAATTCAGCCATAGATTCTCCTTTCTAGAACAGACTATATTGCGTCGTTGAGACCGGTTGAATGAGCGCCACGATTTCATTCATGCCATAAGGCATGTGATGTTTTTTGACCGAAAAGACGAATTCCTTTTTGAGTGCGCTTTGATTGGGTGTTGCCCAAGTACGTTTGGAACCAAATTTGTCCATATAGAGATTTCGTAACACCGGAAATTGTTTGTCGATGAGAGACAAAAATCGACGTCGTTGATCTTCCGTGAATGACAAAACAAAATTAGGATAAACAAAGGAAGCATGGACTTGAACAGCTTTATCAATCACCTCTTGTAAAGTCTCTACCGAATCATTGACGAAAGGAATGATCGGTTTCATGACGATACCACAAAGTATGTTGGCTTCACGTAACGCATGAACCAATTTGATTCTTTGCGCAAACGTTGTTCGTTGTTCTGTTTCAAACACGGTCGTCAAAGGATCCCTTGTAAACGCAATCGGTACGACGACCACAACAGGCGCGACTTCCGCGAGTTTCTGGATTTGGGGAAGATCATGAAGGATTTCGAGCGAAGAAGTTTCAATCAACACCCCTAATTCCAAAACCCGGCATCGTTCGAGGGCTTGTTTCATGAGTCCATTGGGAATGGCGTAGGGATCGGGATTGGCAGGGAAACCGATAATCGTGCCTCGATTGAGGTGCGCAATTTCACGAGAAAAGACTTCCAAAGCATCCTGTTTTTCCTCGACAGGTTCTTCTTGGAAAGTTTGAATCGGGTCGATGAGGGAAGAGAAAAATTGGTAACTAGGGTCGCTGCCATGCAAAAATGACGCAAAAAAATCGACCCCGAAATATTTGTCAGGACGTTTGTTTGGAATCAAGATTTGTCGAATCGACGATCGAATGACTTCAGACATCCTTACTCCTCCTTAAAAACGCCAAATAAGAATCAATGCGAGCAATGTGACAAGTAGTCCAATCCAATGTTCGAGATGAAATAGCAACGGAGTCGATTGCTTGGATTTTTCCCACGTGTTCAACCACTTTTTGCGGATTGTTGGTGGAACACCAGTAAAAACAATCAGAAATGGCCGTTTTCTTTGGTAACAAAAACGAGCCTCATTCCAATCTTGGATTCGTTCTTGAAAATAAGCGTTCGTGGCGTCATATGTTGCTTTTCGTTCGAGCAGTAACACATATCCGGCCTGCTTCCTTTTTCG
>JAQVKB010000005.1 GCA_028694875.1 Candidatus Izemoplasmatales bacterium | reverse complement strand
TACAGGGCGAAAAGGAGCTCATCTCCATTTGGAAAGCTTCGGACGTCTGGGGCCGCATGACGAAGGGATTCCAGAACAGCGCGCGCTTCATGGTGAACGCGATCGATCTGATATCCAAGATATAAGACTTGTTCAATCGATGTTTGGCAAACACCTACGAATAAAGACGAAATCGAATCAAATCTATATCGGTGACGTATATGATATGCCTATTTTGGAAATTCGAAACATCATTTTGGGTAAGTTTCACGAGGCTCAAGCAGAACTTGTCGAATGAAATCAATGAAGCGGAATTTTAGTAGTGACTATCTCATATCGACAAAACCGATTACGTTTGGAACCTGTCGAGGAAAATCCCTCTTTCTGTTCACAAATCATACCCTCATATCAAGGGAATCGTTCTTGAGATGTTGATGTTTGGAGGATCTCCATGGCAACATATAACCAATTGAAGGAACCAAATCCACTCCAAAAGGATTTATCGAAGAAATCTGTGATTGTGCTACTAGTGATGTCATTGATTTATTTTGGGGCTTTTTATGGAACGCAGTATCAAGATATGGCAGTTTCACTAAGAACGGGTTACCTCGTCTTTTTTGTCGCGAATTTTCTGTTTGGTTTGACCTCGATGATTGTCGCCTTTCTCAAGAAAGTTCTTGCGGTTTATTCGTATTTGAGTTCGTTTCTTTGCATCTATGTCAGTGACACGATTCTCGTTTATCAAATCGTGTTTGTCGATGATGCCATGTCGGCCACAAACTGGTACCTCTTCCTCATACTTCAATTGATTTTGGGATTGCTTTTTCTTGCGATGTTCATGGTTCGACTCTATCGGAAGAGATACAAGCAAAGGCATTGGGCCGAGTACCTCACCGGGACCACGGCAATGACCTTCTATTTGGGGTTCAAGGCGTTAGGAAATCTCGATGAATCCATCAAACCGATGATGCTCCTCGTTCTACTATTTATATGGAATGCAGGAATCATCTACTATCTTTTGTACATTTGTTTTGTTTCTTTTGTTTTTCCTAAATCCGATGATTATGCGAGAGTGAAGTAGTCGAAATTGATGCTTGATGAAACATTCCCAATTCCATTTATTAAAAACATGTCCGTCCTCATTTCAGAGAGAAAAATGGATGCCGAAGCAACCGGTATCAACTTTTTCAAAAAAGATGGAATGGTTTCATCGAGGAGAAAGGATTGCTGATCATGAAAGATCATTTTCTAAAATATGAAGCTGTGATTCTCCATGTTTTGTGTTTAGTCTTTCCTCTATTGACTATACTGACAATTACTTTCATATTGATTCCATTACAAATCCATGATGACTTTTCGAGAGAAGTTGGCTATATTCTTTTGGTTTTTGATTCCGTGATTATCCTTGGCAGTGTCTTGACACTCAAACACTGGTATTTGAAAACACAGATTGATTCTCAAGGAATCTCGTCAACGTGGTTTCATCAATCTATCCAGCAGATTCCATGGAATCAAATCGAAAACATCCAAGTTTTCTATTTTTATCGGATGGGATATCAATTCTCTGTTCACTCTCCATCCCAGAAAGACTTTCGATTTTTCATCACGTTTCGTTCGAAAGCAGTGTTGAGAGCATTGATTTCCTATTGTCCAAATGAAGAATTGAAACTTCGTTTGATTCTACAACACCGAAGAATCAAGTATTATTACAATCAGCACCAACTTTATCATGCTGTAGAAACAAACGATGTTGAAAAAACGTTGCATTTGATTGGGTGTTTGGAGGAACATATTCAATTTGCTCTTCACTACAAGGAAGTGCATGGAGAAGAAGCCTATCAAATGGTGGTTAAAGACATCATTCGATTCGGTTTTATCATCTAGATGATGATTGACATTCGATATTCCTTTACTTGTGTGTTACGATAAAAGTGTCCGAATCAAACATATTAGGGGGTTCCAATGAAAAAATTCGTGCTCTTGTTTGCGATGTTTTTGTTCACCGCGTCACTCACCGCGTGTATGTCTCATATCGAGGATCTCAATGGTGATGATACCTCACTCGCAACGATTAATCTTGATTCCAGCATCTCTTCAGGCAGTTATAGTAGTACCTATTCGTTAACTTCTTCCAGCTATTCTGGTGGAAGAACGTACTGCTTTAGTTATGATGACATTGATTATGATAATATCAATTTGACGTATTCGATGATTTCCGGTGTTCAGAAAGTCTCTTGTTCCGACATGTCTGAAGGAGATGAATTATCCTTGACGATTACAAGTGATTTATCGGAAGGAAATTTAGAGATTGCGGTTGTTGGACCCAACAACACGCTGATTCAAACCGTTACCGCAAACGCGACAACGACAGTTACGATTCCTTCCACTGCCGAAGGGGAGTACTTTGTGGTAGTAGGGGCTGAAAGCGCCAAGTTCTCAATGTCGATTATTCGAGAGAGAAACTAATCAAGGTGATCACATTGAAAACAAAAATCAGGAAATGGTTCTCATATCAATGGTATGGATTGACTTTTTTCGTAATACTTGGAACCATAATCATCCTTGTCAAGGCCATCCACTCACAAGAGCCGAAAGACATCACTTTAGTTTTGTTCATGATCTTTGGGTCTGGGCTCACCCTCTACATGATCCTTCGGATTCTACGAGGTTTTGATACTTTGGAATTATTTGATGACCGCGTGGAATATTATGATACTATCTACCGAAAAAAAGTAGTGCGCTTCGAGCAAATCCAATCCATCGAAATCATCCGTCGTTTTGGCGCTGATATGATTATGATTACATTGAAGGATGATCAGATTTTTTGGATTCATAACGTTTATGAGACGCTTCATTACAAAATATACGAAGCGTTGGAAGCTAAGATTCAAGCATTGAAAACCAATACGGAGTCTTTCTCTTCCTAAAGAAATATCAGATATACTTGGAACTGCAAAAGCATTTATTTGAGTAAAAGCAGACGATCATCGACGTCTGCTTTTTTTCATGAATTTTCATGCAATTTCATCAAATAGTGCACAGATGGATATTGCGAACCACTTTGGTTTGTGCTATAGTGATATTGGAAAAGATAACAAGCGTTATGTTTTTGAAAGGGAGAGACGATGGAACAACTCAAAGTAATTGAAATCCAAAAAAACGTGTATGCGAAAAACGATGAAGAAGCTGCCAAGGTTCGAGCCGAAGTGAAGCAAAAGGGAGTCTATTTGATGAACTTAATGTCTTCTCCGGGATCTGGGAAAACCACGACGTTGGTTCGTACCATCCAACATTTGAAAGAGAAGCTCAACATTGGCATCATCGAAGCGGATATCGACTCCGACGTCGACGCCAAGACGATTGCGACAACCGGCGCGAAAGTGATCCAACTCCATACCGGAGGCATGTGCCATTTGGATGCCAACATGACGAGACAAGGCCTTGATATTTTAGAGACGGACGGCCTAGACCTTGTGGTGCTGGAAAACATTGGTAACTTGGTATGCCCGGCTTCTTTTGATACAGGGGCAACCCTTAACGTGATGATTCTATCCGTTCCAGAAGGAGACGACAAACCACTCAAATATCCGAAGATGTTTAAAGTAGTGGATGTGTTGCTCATCAACAAACTCGATGCGATTGGTTATTTTGATTTTGACCTCAATGCGGTCATCGAACGTGCCAAAGCACTGAACCCCAATATCGTGATATTCCCCATGTCAGCAAAGTTGAATCAAGGCATCGATGCATGGTGCGATTGGCTCGAACACGCTGTGAAGTCATCGAGGTAGTTATGGCAGAGACAAAATGGAAAGTATTGGAACTCGCCAATAAAATCAGCAATAAGAAAATGGGGTCGAAAAGTGGTATTACCGCGGAAGATCCCCGATATCGCATTTTAGAACCCGTCGTGACCGATGAGATGGCGGAAGTCGGCTTGCATCTCCAATTCCGCGTTCATCAAAATGCCGAACAAATCGCCAAAAAATGCCAAAAATCGGTCGAAGAGACCGCCGCTTTGTTATGGGATCTCGCGATGGCCGGCGTTTGCTTTGTCAATGAAGAAAACGGCGTCGATGTCTATTGGCATGATACCTGGGTTCCTGGTGTCATGGAAATGATTGCGAACAATCTTCCCAATGTACAGGCACACCCGGAAATCGGCGGCGCATTCAATGATTATGGTTTGCAGGGCGGACCTCGTACGGTTGGTAATTTCCCTGTTGGAAAAGGACTCATGCGTGTCATTCCGATTGAATCGGCAATCGATGGTTCGAGTCGAAAAGCCTCCTACGAAGAAATCTCCAAATATTTGAATGAGAATACGATTTTTTCCGTTTCGGATTGCGCTTGTCGAACTTCGAGAGAAGCGATTGGCGAAGGATGCGGACATTTGAAAGAAGATATGTGTATTCAACTCGGTCATGCGGCGGAATACTATATTCGTACCGGCAGAGGAAAACAGATTACCAGAGAAGAAGCCTATGAAATCATTCATCGTGCGGAAGAAAATGGATTGATGCATCAAATTCCAAATCTTGACGGATCTGGAAAAACGCACGCGATTTGTAATTGCTGCGGATGCGGTTGTTTTTCGCTTCGAAGTGCCAACATGTTTATCAACCCCGACATGGTACGCTCCAATTATGTTGCCCAGGTCAATCCCGAACACTGTGTCGGTTGTGGTGAATGCGTCGACAACTGCCCTACCAACGCACTAAAACTTGGACAAAACCTATGTACCATTACTCCTGTGCTTCCTCCGATTCGGACGGAAACACCACGAGATATGGAATGGGGTCCTGACAAATACAATCACAATTACCGCGACAATCGCGTCGAAACTTTGGACATGGGCACTAGTCCATGCAAAACCAATTGTCCAGCCCATATCGCGATTCCTGCCTACATCAAACTGGCTTCCCAAGGAAGATATCAAGAAGCCCTGAAACTAATCAAAAAAGTCAATCCTTTTCCGGCTGTTTGTGGACGGATTTGTCCTAGACTTTGTGAACAAGAATGTACCCGTGGGAACTTGGATGAAGCTGTCGCCATCGACGATGTGAAAAAATTCATCGCCGAACAAGATCTTCACCAAGAACATCGCTATATCCCTGAGGTTAAGCACGATTATCATCAAAAAATCGCCATCATTGGTGGTGGACCCGCTGGACTTACAGCGGCGTATTTCTTGGCAATCGAGGGATACAAAGTTACCGTCTTTGAAAAGAACAAAAACCTGGGCGGAATGTTGACATACGGAATTCCAGGATTTCGCCTTCAAAAGGATGTCATTCAAGCTGAAATCGACATTTTGAAGTCCATTGGTGTCGATTTCCTAACGGGAATCACGGTTGGAAAAGACATCACGATTCCCCAGTTACGCTCGCAAGGATACAAAGCGTTCTTTGTCGCAATTGGCGCACAAAACGGACGCCGTTTGGGTCTCGTGAATGAAGACGCCGAAGGCATCCAAACCGGTGTTGATTTCTTGCGTCGTGTCCATGATGAACCTTCGATGTCTTTGAAAGGAAAAGTTGTTGTTATCGGCGGTGGAAATGTCGCCATTGATGTCGCTCGAAGCGCGTCGCGGGTTCAAGTCGACCAAGTATCGATGTTCTGTCTAGAGTCCAGAGATACCATGCCCGCACTGGAAGAAGAAATCGAAGAAGCGTTGTTCGAACATATCGAGATTCAAAACTCTTGGGGTCCCAAAGAATTTGTGGTCGAAAACAACAAAGTTCGAGGTGTCGTGTTCCGCAAATGTATCCAAGTTTTTGATGAATCCAAACGATTCAATCCAAAATATGATGAAAATGACACCATCTTTGTCGAAGCAGATCACGTGCTCATCGCGGTAGGTCAATCCTTTGATTATGGCACCCTGCTCGAAGGTACTCAAGTAGAGTTCCAACGAAATGGGACGATGAAGGTTGATTCCTTCACACTTCAATCGAAGGAACCTGATATTTTCGCCGGTGGCGACATTGTCTCCGGACCGAAGTTCGCGATTGATGCGATTGCGTTAGGAAAAGAAGGCGCGATCTCAATTCATCGTTTTGTGAACAAGGGAATTTCTCTGACCTATGGAAGATCGAGGCATGTCTATAAAGCACTCGACAAACAAAATGTGAAATACGAAAGCTATGATCACATCCCGAGAGAGCGTGCCTCTGTCCATCACACCAAACTGCAAGATCAAGGATTTGTCGAATCCGCTGGTGTTTTGACGGAAGAACAAGTTCGGAAAGAAACCGCACGTTGTTTACAATGTGGTGTGACGGTTGTCGATGAATTCATGTGTGTTGGTTGTGGACAATGTACGACCAAATGCAAATTCGACGCGATTCAACTCGTCAAGAAATACGATGCCGAAGGAGTTTCGTTTGAACATCTCAAACCGCATGTGCTCAAACAGATGATCAAACGGAAATTCAAGATTGCCATGAGAAAAGCGAAAGAACATTTTCACTTCAAAAAAGGGTAGCGACCATGCATGAGCTTGGTATTATGATTCACATTGTGGATCAAATCGAAGAGATTGCAAAAACCCAACACCTTCAACACATCGATACCCTCGTGTTGGAGGTGGGAGAACTTTCTGGCATCGTACCTCATTATCTTGAAAATGTATACCCCATGGCGGTTGAAAACTCGATTTTACAACATTCAAAATTACAAATTCATGTCATTCCCGGCAAAGTTCTTTGTCGGGACTGTCATCATGTCTTTCATTTGGTGACCCCTCAACAGGCTTGTCCAAAATGTCAGGGGAACAACCACAAACTCATCAGTGGACAAGAATTTAATATAAAGGAGATTGTTGCTTACTAGCAACATAGAAATGGACATGTTTGATTTTTCTCAAGGAGATAGTTCCAGTTTTACTTCCACGTTTGGAATGTGGATTCTTGTCGTTGTTTTGTTATTTGCATTCAATGAATTTGCCCGTCGTTGGAAATGGGCAGGATTCTTTAGTTTCTTTGTATTACCGGTATTACTAACGGTGTCATGGTTCACCATCCTGAAAGGACAAACCTATACGGATTGGTTCCATTTGTTTAAGGTCTATTCTTCGACCGCTGGATGCATTGGCTTCTGGTTGATTCGCCATGTCGAGAAAAAAGACGCTGCGGGAAATGTGACTTGGAAATTAAGAGACAACCGTTTTGCGTTGTTATTCCCTCCGTTGATTCTTGCAATCAATATTTTGGAAGCCGTTATTCGTGATTTCGAGATTGGTTTGACTTTTTGGCACACCAACTCCGGACCGATCATGGGTGAAGTGACCGGTGTCATCGGCGGTTCCTGGAATTTCATGAATGGGGTAGCGGGGATCCTCAATATCATCGCCATTACAGGATTCGTCGGTATCGTCGTCAGAAAACGCACGAAGACCGACACGTCCAAAGACATGATTTGGCCAGATATGTTATGGTTTTGGATCATTGCTTATGATATTTGGAATTTCACTTATACTTACAATGCGATTCCGACGCATTCGTTCTATGCAGGTCTGGCCTTGCTAATCGCACCGACGCTTTGTGCTTTTACCCTCGGAAAAGGCGCTTGGCTTCAACACCGCGCGCAAACCTTGGCCATTTGGTGTATGTTCGCACAAACGATCCCCATGTTTCAAGATTCAGGAAAATTCTTGGTGACTTCGACTTACAATACCACGATCTACACTGTGTTGAGTTTGGTCGCGTTGCTTGCGAACGTGGCTGTGGTTGTTTATGTCGGATATAAAGTATTCAAAACGAAGCGAAATCCATATACCAGCGAACTCTTTGTCGATTTGAAAGGTTATCAAAAGGTCAAGGCGCTCGCCGAATAATCCATATCCATCCTCGAATTGAGAAGCTTTTTGTGATATGATTAGTGATGATGGAAAGAAGGGCTTGCCATGGAAAAGACGAACAAACGGAAGCAACGGATTATTGACGCCGCGATGGAGACATTAAAATCCAGTTCGATTGAAGAAGTATCGATGCGGAAAATTGCGGCTGTCGCAGGATTGACAACCGGTGCCATCTATCATTTCTACCATTCGAAAGATGAGTTGTTACTGGATGTGATGAAGCAACAACTCCACTTCACGACGCGTTTGTATGAAACGATTCATAGTCAGACGGAAAAGAAAGATAGTGCGGAGATTCTCGCCGAGATTAACAATGAAGTTTTGCACCGTATTAAAAAAGTCGAAGAACAGAAGATCCATGTTCAATTTTTTAGCAACGTCATCAAGGGGGAGTGCAAGATTCGTGGCGAATACATCGATAACTATAACAAGATGATTGCAGCAACCGCCAATCTATTCGAAGATGCTTTTTCTCTCCAAGACCACGGGTATCACAAAGCGATTGCGTCGATTCTTGTGGCCGCCATTGATGGCATTGCGATGCAACAAGCCCTGGAAGTGCTTCCGAATGATGTCGATATGATTGCGAACACGTATATCCAATTTTTCAATGAGAGCATTCCAATCTTTCTCAATAAACATCAATAATTACACATCCTTTCATTATGAAGCCCCTCAACAGGGGCTTTTTTTCGTTATTTCGATAGATTGGATCTCGTTATATCCAGCTTTCGAACGAATATTCAGATGAATAGTCACATTTTTCCATCCCGATATTTGCGTTTCTTCCTTTGTGTGCTATCCTTGATATGGGAAACCATAATCTACAAACAAAGAGGTCACAACCGTGAAAAAAATAAAACGACCAATCGATCCCAATCGAATGACCATTTTGATGTGTATGTTTGGAGCGACCCTCGCGATGAGTGTCATCATGACACTCGACTTGATGGGTCAAGATGAAACCTTCTATATCATTCTTTATCTCGTCACGATTTTTGTTTGCTTCCTATTCTTGCTGTTGATTCCTCGAAAAGGATCTTCTGGAGCCATTTTGAGATTCTATGATGATTTCAATGTCTATCTAAATCTCCTTCAATATCGACTTCAAAGGGGGAAGAAACTGAATCGTTGGAATGAATTTTTATCGCACAGTGCGGGAGCCAATGACGTAACTCGGTTGATTATTCTATGGGACATTTATATAGAAAAATTACGAGAAATGGACCAAAAGGGAATCCATGTGGTCAACGAATTGGATTGGTACATGCTCTATCGTCAATGTATGATCGACTATCAAAACGGGAAACCTATTCCGATTGAATGGGTTTCGATGTTGGAGACTTTCCATCAATCGCTGCGTCAAATATCCTCCCAACAATTCGTCAAATGGGGA
Source organism: Candidatus Izemoplasmatales bacterium (assembly GCA_028694875.1). Lineage (GTDB taxonomy): Bacteria > Bacillota_I > Bacilli_A > Izemoplasmatales > Hujiaoplasmataceae > JAHIVB01. The sequence continues at coordinate 6,601 of JAQVKB010000005.1, read as the reverse complement.
ATCCAGGAGATGCTCACGGTAGATACCTGGATCATCCAGTTTTTGGAAGAACGTGCTTCCCTAGTGTTGCCTCGAGACCAAGAATATCTAGTTCAACTGGCGACGATGTATTATGCCGTTCACTTTGAAATCCGTCCCATGGATGATTATGACGAGTATCTCGATCAAATGGCATCCAATGAGAAGAATTCTGATCTCTTTCTTGACTTGCAGTTCGCTTCGCTCAAAGGAACCAAGGCGTTTCTCGATCGCATCAGCGAATTCATGAGTTGGCATGAATTCTATCAAAAGTCTGTCATTCGAAATTATCTTTGTCATCAAGTTGCTTCCGATGTAGTCGAGAAATATGAGCATCAAGAATATGATTCACAACAGTTAGCTTATCTCTTTTATCGTATTTCGGATGCGTTTCCAACCAGCAACTCATTTTATCTCATCTATGATGATTATTACCGAAACCAAGAGAACTACAACGTGTTGGAGCAAGCCAAGAATTCGATTTTTCCAAGAAAGCTTGTCTATTTCGATCGCAATCAAGAATGATTTACCTTGAAGTCGGGAGGTTCTATGAAAGACAACACATCCACTATTCAAGCGATGAAAGATTTCGTTGAAGGCAAGATGTCGATGGAATCCTTTTGGAATGCTTTCAACGAGTCAGATGAGATTCTGAAGGTCTTATTGAATGATCCCAATCGAAAGGATTTCAATAGTTATTTTCGTGCGGATTTGTTAAGAGAACATGTCGATATTCATACGGCCAAGGGCGCTTCCGGATTCTATCATCGTGTGTACATGTATTTCTTCCGAAATCATATCGAAGTCAATGCGACAGACCAATATCAGAAGGCATATCGGGAATTGCTTGCAATACAGCCTGATTGGTTGGAATTGGACGAAGAATATCTTCATCAGCTTTTGTCCGAAGCTCCTCAAGAACTTATCAAAGCCAAGAGGAAATCTTGGTGCAAGAAAGAGATTCTTCGTCGGTTTCGATATCTCAATAAACCTCCTCAGTGGATTCAGTTTCCACAGTGGATGATGACGGAAGATCATCAACCAATGATTTTTAGCCACCAAAGCAAGCCGATTCCCAACTCGGATTGTGTCACTTTCTACTTTATTCATCCGACAACGAATGAAACCTATCTTCTGAACCAACACTTTTAACCATATCAGCGTTTCAAATAGAATACAATTTTGAGTTCATCGAGGTCATTTCATATGAAGGTGTACTTATTTCATGTCCATCGGTTGTTATATCTATTTCTTTTGATGATGACGATGCTTTCCATCTATGTGTTCGTAAGTCAGCGCTTCTGGTTTGCGTGGGTGGACATTCTTCTCTTTGGTTTGCCTCTGATGATTTTGGCAATTTTTGAGATTGCTCACGTCGGGAGCATTGAAATCACTGAAGATGAGATTCGTTTTGGTTTCCTTCGAGTTCATCGCGTTCCCAAAAATCAAATAAAGTCTTTTGTCTTGATTGGCAATGTAGAGATGAATCGAATTCACGGCGAACTCACCTATAAAGACAAAGGCAACACAAGACGCTACGAAATCCTAAAAGTCTATCATATTCCACTCAAAAAGATAGCGAAAGAGATTCAAGAGTGGCTAGGTAATGAGGTAACTGTATGACGAAAGTTGTATTTTCACCGAAGAAGAACTATCCTTTCATGAAATACGTTTTGGTTTTCCTTTTCTTGTTTGCTCTTATTTACTGTATCTATAGTTGGGTTTCGTATTTTCTCTCTTCGAAGGATCTTCTCGCGCTTATCCTATCAACTTCGCTTCTGATTTCGTTGACTGTTCTGATAATCAACTTCTGGAATTATGAAATATCCTTTATGGACAACCAAATGACGATCTCGAACTGGTGTGGCAAGAAGAAAATCTATCTTTTGGAGCACTTACGAAAAGAAGCGATTCAATATCTCGAAAAAAACCTCACACTCATTGTTTTGTTCGACGAGTTGCATTCCAAAAATGTTCTACTTCGATACAGCACCAAAACGCTCAGAGATTATTTAGAATCATTAGGGTTTCGCTTCAATTCGACGCCTTAATTTGACAGTTTTTCTCATCATGGTTTTGTTCTAGTGGAGTTGAATCGGTATTCAAAGAATTCTCTTCAGATTTTTTGAATTGACACATCTTTGTCAAAACCATATTGTATCATTTCTATTATCACGTGACACGAGGGGGCCGCAATGAGAAAGATTTTCACAATCCTAACTTACATCTTTACCGCCGTGGATTTTTTTATCTTGATGGGCGTTTTGATTGTGACTTCAGTCGGGTTGGCCATCAATCCGACATATGAAGCGACTGAAATTCAATATGGCAATCTCGTCATTACGCAATTATCGTTTGAGGAAGAACTTCTGATGGGTGGCTCTGATTCTGGAAACTTTTACATGGACGGGGAAAACTATTTGATTGCCATCGAAAATGGAATGGCAGATTTGATTCAAATTGGCGATGAAGTCCAAATTGCATACGGTAGAATGGGGTTTGGCGATTCGTTTGAGTACCCGGTTGTCATGTTGGCAAAAGATGACATCGTTTTTCTTGAAGAAGAAGATGGTATTCAAAACCTGATTGATATGAGAAATGCCGTGCGAAACGAGTTAATTGTCACAAGGCTTTGGAATATTGGAGTGTTTGTTATTTTGCTCGGAGGAAGCATTTACTGGATGGTCTCTCGAAAAGCACTGAATGAAAAGATGATTCTTGAAAAATCTAGTCAGGGAACCTCTTCGTGAGGTTCCTTTTCATTCATAATTTACGGGAACTCTTTATTTACAAGAAGACTATTCTGTGATATATTGACATTGTGCATTTACGATTCATCGATCTTTGCTGGAGGCCCCAATGCCAAAATTGAATCCATTCCGTACTTTGAAGCACGACTATGCACTACTTTTTTCCTTCTTAGTCGTAATTCTCATTCCCATTTTCTTGTTTTTTACTACTCAAGAGTTGAATCCCACAGGTCTCAAAGTGTTTCTTTCAATAGAAGCGCTATTCGTGGCATTGGGGATTTGTCGTCTCTTGGTCATATCAAGTTACTTTCGTCAGGGAACGATCATCAAAGGAAAGGTTATCAAGGTATGGTTCTTTCGTGACCGGGGTAGAGTCATCTTTCAATATGCAGTCGACGGCCTGATTTATCAGCGAAGTATGGCGGTCATGAAAACTCAAGAAACAAGATCCTTCACGGTTGGACAACAGGCTCGCATACTTGTGAAGACCAATCATCCCAAAAAAGCAATACTCATCGATTTATTTGTTGGATAAAGAATGAAAGGAGGATTTGAAATGAAACGAATTTTGATTCATGCCTGTTTTCTCATTGCGTCATCGATGACGATGATGGGTTCTATAATTATCATGTCTTTAGAAAGTGATTCCTTTTTCTATAATTTCTCAGGCTTCATGTTCTTGTTTTCGGGACTGATTTGGTTGATATCCTTCATCGTTCTTGTTGGCGAATTGATCAAGAATCCACGGTATAAGGATTCAATCGATTCCCAGGAATAACGATTCCTGTATTGGTGTCTCCAAGGAGGTAAAGAGTGATGGTCTTGGTTGGTTTTTTTCTCATTTTTTTTGGTTTGATGAATTTTCTTTTTCCTGAGGTTGCGCTCAAAATGGAAGATTGGACACGGATCCGTGGTGACCGCGATTATACACCTTTTGCCAAAGGAATGACGCGGCTTTCTGGCGTTGTCTTGATTGTGGCAGGCATTTTGTTAATTGTATCTCCAGGAGTATTTGGATTTTAGGCTTCAATCTTTTACACGTTAGCCCGAGAGGGCTTTTTTTTATCACTATCTTTACGTCTTTTGTCGTTTGTGCTATGCTTGTGATATCGATGGAAGAGGATGTTCATTGCTAAAAAGTCAAAAACGAAGGGGGAACTATGAAAAAGATTTTTTTGGTGTTTTTTGCATTGCTCAGCTTTTTCGTACTGAGTGCATGTAACACAGGAATTCCTGATGACGCCACCGTGGCAGTTTGTCCTCAAGGAGATACCTTCAAGTACATCTACAAAGACGATAAAGTCTATGAGTTTTATTCCAACGACGAGCTTCAAAGCGACGCCATGCTCAAGATTGTTCAAGACGCCGCCAACAACTATGATGATTTTCGCGCTTATTTAGACGCAACCTTCATGACCGATGTATGCACCTTCACCGCCTATACCAACACCAAAGAATGAGTTTCAACCAAGCCCTCAAAAGGGGCTTTTTTGTTGTAAACTATTTACTATTTTATGTTGCGGTGCTATACTGACGTTGAGTTCAAGAAGAATTGCCTTGTTTAAAAACATTCTTTTATGGAGGCTATGATGAAGAAATGTCTGACATTGGTTTTTTCATTGATTCTCTTGATTAGTTTGTATGGGTGTCCACCCACACCGTCGCCACCGGTGTATCAATTTGATTCGACGCCGATGGGAGAGCCCTTGCTCTCACTTCCGGATCAAGTTTCTTTGGTTTCTCAAGATCTTACCATGGTGACGATTTTGATGAGCGAAGATCCACAGACACTGAATTCACAAATGAGTTACCATGATGTTTTTACGATTCATAATGATGCCAATGAAGCACTGGAAGGGACCGTCTATATCCCGTTAAATCGCGCTGCGAATGCAACGTATTCCATGAGTGAAGTTGTCAATAATATCATGAGTTTCGATTATCGTGTGAATGACGAACCCGTGCGTCTTGATTGGCGATTTGCCATGGATGCGATTGACTATTCTGATGTACTTGAATACAATTTTGAAGCCATTGACGCGAATATCATCCAAAATTCGACAACTTACGATACCACGATGATCTATCGTTATAATTTCCAAGCACCACTAGTGGGTCAAAATCAGCATCTATCCATTCGGATTCCGGATGGAGCGAAAGTACTTGGCTATTATTATCACAAACACATATCAGAATCCGTATCTTCATTGGGCGATGTTTTGGTTTACTTGGGTGAAGATATCGTCGTTCCAGAGTTTGAAATCGAAACAACAGGTGATTTTTATATCATTGGAAACGTCCCTATTTTTGAATCGGATTATGAAATCGATGTTCATCGCACCGATTTCACGATTCACGATTTTACGACACATTCCACTGGAGATGACTTTGGCGCGGAAGTCATGAAGAATTCGTTGATTCAGTTTATCGAGTCCGATCAAATTTGGATTGATGCTTCTGACATCTTTGCAAGTGTTGGAACTACCCCTCATCTCAGTGTTTATTGGGATACGTTCTCGATTCCTGCCAATGGTGATGTGACCATTGAATGGAACTACACAATTCAAGGTGGCAAATATACCGTTTCCGATCTGGTTACCGAAAACGAGACAACCCAATTGAATCGAACGGTTTACTTGACGTTTGACTTTTATCTCGACCCGGGATGGGCCCAAAACGAAGATGTGGTAAGGACGATTACCATCGATTCTTTTGATCCATTGACATTTTCAAATTGTGTCATTATCAACGAAAATCAATTGGTGTATTCAGTGGACGTCGGAAACCATCTCCACTTTGACCTTCAAACAAGATATGTCTACGATTGATGACGCGAAACAACAAAGCCCGCATGGGCTTTTTTTGATGAAAGTAGCCATGAATTTGGATTCTCTAGTGCTTTTTGGGAAATAAAGCTGAAACCATCGATTGTATGATATAATATGTCGACTACCGAGAAGTTCTTTCGAATTCATACAGAATCGAAAAGGACAGAATCGATGGCACCAAACGGAAAGGAGAACGAATATGTCAGTATTTTACGTTGTCATTAACGATGGATTCTTAAAGCGATATTATTCGGAAAAAGAATCCGCGAGCCCTCAATCTCCGCAGTTCATCGATTCCCTTCGGCACGCCAAGAGTTTTGCATCATTGGATGAAGCTCAGAATCTCTTGCGTGACAAAGCACTTGTTAACTGTTACATTGTGGATCAAAACGGTATGCGCCAAAGCAACTAAATCGAGAAATTTTGACAAAAGAGAGCAAGATAATTTTTGCTCTCTTTTTATTTACTGTTGAGAGGTTGTATGATATGCTGAATACGTAATCATTTGAAAATCCATCGAAAAAAAAGAAGAGGACAGAGATGAAAAAACTCATTTTGTTTTTGATTAGCGGACTGATTGTCGTGTTACTGGCAGGATGTGACGCAACAACAACAACAACTTCAACGACAGCCACAACATCCACCACGACAACCACTGTGATGGAATCTTCGAGTACGGCGACTTCTGAAATGGAGGCTGACGAGGTGCTAACACAGGTGGAAATCGATGGATTTGCGCAAGAATCTGTCACAATACATTTCTCTTATTATTTACCTTCGGCACAAAAAGATGCGATCGATGCGATGATTTTGGCTTTTGAAACGAAGTATCCGAATGTGGATATCATCGCAACAAGAGAAAGCAATTCCTCTTCCGTGACGTCCAATTTTATGATCGAGGCGGTAGGTGGCGTTGCGGATGATCTGATATTAACAAGACAAGAATTCTTATCGATTCCAGCGACAGCAGGAGCCTTGTTGCCATTAGAACAATATTTCAATTCA
>JAQVKB010000170.1 GCA_028694875.1 Candidatus Izemoplasmatales bacterium | reverse complement strand
GTCTGTCCCGCTTCCAAGTTCATCGAGCAAAACCAAGGAATGAGGAGTTAATTGACGTAAGATGGTGATGATTTTGGTAATATGCGAAGAGAATGTCGAAAGAGATTGTTCGATGGACTGTTCATCACCAATGTCCGCGAAGATATTGGCGAAGATGGTGGTTTTTGATCCCTCGGCTACAGGAATCGGGATCCCGCTCTGTAACATCGTAGAAAGCAAACCGAGGGTCTTTAAAGCGACGGTTTTACCACCGGTATTCGGTCCGGTTATGACAATTGTCCGATAATCGAAAAAGCGGATGTCATTGGCTACGACTTGTCCGCGAGGGATCAAGGGATGTCTTGCACGCAGGAGCGAAATCTCGTTTTTCGTAATGACAGGCGCATGAAGTTCTTCGGCGATTGCATATTTGGCTTTGGCAAAAATCGTGTCGAGCGTCGTCAAAATCGAAAAATTGGATAACAATTCGTCCGCAACTTCTCCAACTGCCGAAGACAACTCTTGAAGAATTTCTTCGATGGCTTCTTGTTCTTCGAATTGGAGACCTTGAAGTCCATTGTTGAGTTCAACGCAGATCATCGGTTCAATGAAGACCGTTTCTTTCGAAGCGGACATATCATGGACAATACCTTTGAATTGGTTTTTGTATTCCGATTTCACCGGCAAAACCAAACGATTGTTCCGAATCGTGATGAGCGAGTCCGTGAGTTTGGTTGCTTCTGAATGGAGAAGTCCATTCATTTTGTCTTCAATGCGTTTTTCTTGGATATGAATTTTCTTTCTGACGGTCGCCAATTTGGGTGATGCGTCGTCATAGATCTGTCCTTTGTCATTGATACAAGCCGATATTTGCTGTTTCAATTTAGGATGGGTTGAAAGTTCATCGTAATAGTGCGCTAAGGCACTATCCGGGATTTCCAACTGACGTACTTTCTTGATATAGGCAACATTTCGCCCTTCGGCTTCGACCAAAGAAACGATTCGGAGTAGTTCTTCGATGGAGAGTGTCGCACCAATCCGAGAACGAGTCAATGCTTCCTTGACATTGAGGACACCGGTCATCGGAGTTTCATCATATCGTTCGATCATCGTTTTCGCTTGCATAGCTTCGAGCAACCAAGTTTCAATGATTTCTTGATTGTCGATGGGCGATAATTCCGTGATGGCTTGTTTGGCCAAATCGGATACCGCATACTTTCGAAGCGACGTAAGGATTTTATCGAACTCGAGTAAGCCTTTGTCTGTGATCATTTCCTCACCTTCATTCGCTTCTATTTTATCACAAATCATGGTAAAATATACCTAGGAGTTGAGCCCATGAACTATGTTTTCGAGGTCCGAAGAGAGGAACTTCCTCAAGTTTTGGACTACTATGAAGGATTCCAAAGGGAATCCGAACAATCGCATATTCTCGCGTTTTTCCAAACCGAGGGTGTCACTTGTACGGTTTTCACTTCGCTCAAAGTGATGTTGCAAGGTGAAGAAGCGTATGAAGACTATTTGATGTTTTCATCGATTTTTGGTTTTACTCCGGTGTCGAAAGAAGCCAAAAGCATCGTTCAACCCACATCAAAGACAACACGTTTTTTGGACGAAAACGTGGTCGGCTCCGATGAAGTTGGTACGGGTGATTTCTTTGGCCCTGTTGTCGTCACTTCCGCCTACGTCACCAAAGAGGATAAAGCTTTCTTACAAGGACTTGGCGTGCAGGATTCGAAGAAAATCTCTGATGATAAGATTCTTGAAATCGCACCTCAAATTGCGTTAAGACTCGCTCATAAAACGTTGGTGTTGCCCAATCCCAAATTCAACCAGTTGACACAAGAAGGCTTCAACATGAATAAGATCAAAGCCTACTTGCACAATCACGCCATTCTCAAATTACTTGCGGAACATCCAGGAACGATTGATCACATCGTCATCGATGAGTTTTGTGCTCCCAATCTCTACTTCTCCTACCTTGAGGGACGCGACGTCGCGAAGAACATCACCTTCATGCAGAAAGCAGAGGATCAAGTCCTTGCGGTGGCCGCGGCGTCAATTCTGGCACGCGAACGATTCCTACTAGAAATGGAACAACTATCCAAACAATATGGGATTGTCCTTCCCAAGGGGGCTGGTATCGCGGTCGATTTGATTGGCAAACGTATCGCTTTGGAAAAAGGCTTTGAAATCTTCAACAGCATTGCAAAAACCAATTTCAAAAATCTCGAAAAGATCAAAGGAATGATGTAATTCATTCCTTTTTTTTGTCGAAATCGAGCGAAAAACGACAAATGAAACATTGTTAGATAATGCTAACATTTTTGAGCATTTCATTTGTTTCTCGTTGATTACGAGCGTATAATGAAAGTATAAAAAATAACATTTTTAGGAGGATTCAATCCCATGAAATTTGAACTTCAACCGCTCGGATATGCTTATGACGCACTCGAGCCCCACATCGACACATTGACAATGACGATTCATCACACCAAACATCACCAAGGCTATGTAAACAATTTAAACGCAGCCCTCGAAAAACATCCATCGCTTCAAAACATGAGTTTGGAAGAATTGCTACTCTCTCTTGATACGCTCCCCGAAGACATTCGCACGGCGGTTCGTAACAACGGTGGTGGCACCTTCAACCATAATCTCTTCTTCTCGACCTTGAAGAAAAACGAAGGTGGAAAACCCTCCGGAAGACTCTTGACCCTCATCAATGAAGCTTTCGGATCGTTTGAAGCTTTCAAGGATGCCTTCGCCAACGCGGCAAAAACCAGATTTGGTTCTGGTTGGGCCTGGTTGGTTGAAAACAAAGAAGGTCGTTTGGAAGTCTTCTCCACACCAAACCAAGATTCGCCGCTCGACAAGGGCAACCCACTTCTTGGCATCGACGTGTGGGAACATGCCTACTACTTGAAGTACCAAAATCGTAGACCTGAGTACATCGATAACTTCTTTGAAGTGATCGACTGGAATAAAGTTTCTTCTCGCCTCTCCTCATAAAGAAAGAACCTGCGGCGGCAGGTTCTTTTTTTTATTCGTCTTCTTCTTTATAGTTGGGTTTGTTTTGGCTTTTTTCTTTCATCTTCTTGAAGAAATAAAGCTTCAAGTAGCCGATGATGCCAACACCTAGGATAATAAGTACCCACCAGTACCAATCCATCTCCATGTACCTCCCTATTTGAGATTTTGTTTCTTGAGAAAGAATTTCATACTGAGAACACCAATGAAAATCGTATAGACCGCGCCAATGATCATATACATTGCAAACGAGAGATCACTGTCATTGGTTTGTCCCATGGATAAGTAGATTTGATTGAGTAAGGCTTTCATCGTCCAAAAGTTGGGGATGATGCCTAACAAGTATTGCTTCCAGTCTTGGAATGTCGTCAACATACTCAGTAGTGGCAACATCACGATCAGTCCAGAAGATTTCATGAACGCGAAACCTTCGACTTTGTTTTTCGCAATCGCGCCAATCACCAGCGCAATCATCGGAACAACCAAACTCGCCACCAACGCAAAGAGAACGACTTGTCCCCAACTGATGGAATCGAGCAAATGAATTGTCGTCGTACCCACGACGATGATGTATTGATCGCTCGCCAATAACTTGATTCCACCCA
>JAQVKB010000169.1 GCA_028694875.1 Candidatus Izemoplasmatales bacterium | reverse complement strand
TGGTCTTGGCCTTGGGGCGCTTAGTGTCGCAAGTGACATCATCGGCGCTGTTACCAATTACACGGTTGATGCGAGCTTCTTAAAGGTGATGATTGGCACGGTTCAAATATCACCATTAGCGCTAGCTACACTCGTGGCCATTATCCTTAACATCGTGATTCCAGAACCAAAAAACGAAACCATTTAACATTTATGCCGTTTAAAACAAACAAACTCACAGAAATTTTTGTTAATGGCGCTAACGCTCGATTACTCCAATTCTTAGCATCAAACACAATTTCATAATACTTTGTATTATGATATAATTATTTCAACTCATAAACGATTGGATTGATGGCAAGCATGGTTAAAGTATTTGTTTATGGAACGCTCAAACATGGCTATGGAAACCATCGGGTGATGGAACGGGCGCAAGGCCGATTTATCGGCCGTGATAAGATACGCAATTTTGCCTGCATCAATACCTCGAGTTTCCCATATGCAATAAGGCGCGATGGAGCAACAATCATCGGGGAAGTATATGAATTGGATGCGGACAATCTATATCATCTTGATATGCTAGAAGGATATCCCCATCATTACCAGCGCCAATTAGTGGCCACCAAATATGGCAAGGCATGGATCTATTACAGTCCCAAAGATCTTCAAGATCTGGTTGATCGATACGGGCTTGTCGAAGAATGGATTTGAAACATTCCTCAATACCACAATGCATCAAGATGTTATGCTTAACATAGAAATATCGAGGGATTGATTATGAAGAAAATCAAAGTAAAAGTCCAAAATAAAACGACACTAGTTTTAGAAGAACCGGGCGCGATTGGTGACACCATCGATTTAAGCGAACTCGTTACAATTGACCAAAACCCGATTATCGAAGCCATCAAACGAGGAACTGATGATGTCTACGCCCGTTATTTTAGCGAGCAAAAGCGTTCCATCGATATCCAACATAGCGCTGAACTATTAAGAACAAAGCAAGAAGTCATTAATCAAGCAAAAGCCGAATCCGACAATCTCAAAGAGCAACTAGGCTTAATTATCCAAAAACAAAGAGAAGAATTAGCCGCCATCAAAGCAACACAACAAGAGAAGATAGAAACCGAGAAACAGCGTATTCATAATCAAAAGCAACAAGAGCTCTTTGACAAGCAACAACGAATCGCCACACTTGAACACAAGATTGTTTCGCTTGAAGAGAAAATGCAACTGGAAATCGAAAACGAGCGGAAGACACAACTCCTGTTGCTCAACAAGAAAGAGAGCGAACTGCACAGCCAGATTGAAAGACTTAAAACCGAGAATGAACAACTGACGCGCGAACGCAATACGCGTAATGTGAAAAAGATTGGCGAGAATCTTGAAAAGTGGTGCCTTGAAAAATATCTGGAAATCAATGCCTTTGCATTCAACACCAGCACGTTTGAAAAAGATAACGAAGCCATCAAAGACGAAGCTGATGGCAAAGGAACCAAAGGTGATTATATTTTCAAGGTTTTCACCGACGCTAACCATGAATTGCTCCTGACAAGCGCCATGTGCGAAATGAAGTCGGAAGCGCTCGAATCCGATAACAAAAAGCGCAATAGCGACCACTATGCCAAACTTGATCGTGACCGCAATAAAAAAGGCCTTGAATACGCAATTTTAATTAGCGAACTTGAATACAATCAAGAATCTGATGCACCATTATTCCGCGTGCCTGGCTACGAAAAGATGTATGTCGTAAGACCGGCCTATTTCATCACGTTATTAGGCATCATCGAATCGATCGGCATGAAATACGCCGATGTGCTCAAAGCGCGACAACTTGAAAAGATATCCTTCAAAGAGTCTGAAGAAATACTTTCTGATTTTGAAGCATTCAAAGACAGCATCATAAATAACCAATTGAGACATATTGCGACTAAGCTTGATGAAATTCATGCTCAAGCAAGAACGATTCAAGGCGCAAGTCAGAAAATAGTCGACGCCGTGGAAGTTGTTGTGAAGTCGCATCTAGAAGCGGTTAGGAACAAAATTGACGGCTTTTCCATTAAATCGCTCGCGAAGCGCATCGAAAAAATCGGTTAAAGACGTCAATTTGACATGGCTACTGATAAAGAATTCATCGAATACGTCGCTGAACAACTTGGCGACTACTTCGATGTAACTTATAAAAAGATGTTTGGTGAATACATGATTTACATCGACGCCAAACCAGTCTTGCTCGTATGCGATAATGCGGTGTTCGTCAAGATGCATGAGGCATTAAAGGCTCTTCTTGAGAAAAATGATACTGGATATCCCTATCCCGGTTCAAAGCTCCATTATGTGGTTGATGTCGACGATGGCGAGTTGCTGAAAGATATCGTTAACAGGATACTTCCAATTATTCCATTAAAAAAGCGTTAAACCTTGCAATTTTTTTGACAAACTAGTATCCTATCAATGGTTTTAGTGTCAGTTTGACATTGAAACAAGTATATAACTCGTGCAAGAGTGGGTCGTGATCCACTCTTTGTCTTTTAAGGGGAGCGTTTATGAATCTGATTGACGACATCGAAAAGTTGCTGAAACCACCGCTAGAGCACATTGGGGCCTCGATTTACGAGATCACCCTCAAGCTCGAGCAAGGCACCCATGTGCTACATGTTGCCTTAATGCGGGAAGATGGGCCAGTCGACCTCGACTATATCGTCAAGGCGACGGAACTAATCTCGCCGATCCTCGACGGTTCCAAACTCATTGACCATCGCTATATGCTTGATGTCAGTAGCGCCGGCATTGAAAAGCCGATTCCCATTGAGCATCTTCGTGATTATATAGGAACCTACATCGCCGTCCACCTTCGCAAACCATTCCGGGGTGAAAACAAACTTGAAGCGGCACTAGTAGGAATCAGCAATGACAACATTAGTCTCGAAGGATTCATCAAGGGTCGAAAATACACGACAGAAATTTCGATAGCGGACATCGATAAAGTCCGTGAAGCCATAAAATTTTAGGAGCCACTTATGATTAACGCCAAAGAATTCGTCCTCGCGCTTGAGGAAATCGAACAACAAAAAGGCATTAGCAAACAATCGATTATCGACGCCCTTAAGGAAGCGATGGAAAAAGCTTACCGGAAACAGTTGGGAGCATCCGAAGATGCGCTCGTGCGCGTCGACATCGACGGTGACAAAGGCACGATCGCCATGTACCAACTCAAAAACGTCGTCGAAGACGTCGTTGATGATTTTTTAGAAATTAGCGTCGAAGACGTCAAGCGACTTGGTTTGTCGCTACAAGTTGGTGATGTGTATCAAATCGAGGCTTCGATTGAAGATTTAAGCAAACTGGCGGCTATCAACGTCAAAAACATTTTGCGTCAAAAATTGGCGGAAGCCGAAAAGGTGGCGCTTTATGAAGTTTATAAAGACAAAATTGGTGAAATGATTATCGGCGTAGTCGAAAAAGTCGATGAACGCTCGGCCATTGTCAATATCGGTAAAACATCAGTCTTTTTGCCGGGTTCACACCGCATCCCGGGTGAAGTATTCAAAGTCGGCGATCGCATTCAGTTGTATGTCATCGACGTCGGATCAACTCCTAAAGGAGCGCAAATCGCAGTCAGCCGTACCGATGCTGGATTCTTACGACGGCTGTTTGAAGAAGAAATTCATGAA
>JAQVKB010000168.1 GCA_028694875.1 Candidatus Izemoplasmatales bacterium | reverse complement strand
GTGTGAATATTGGCTTCTGATTCCCTCTTCTGAATTAGAAGATAATGAACAGTGGATTGAGGAAGCCAAGGGTGAAAATCGCGTCATTGTTTATCTAGATGAACTCGATCTGATTCAACAGATTTCTTCGAATCCTCCAAAAGAAATCTCACCAGACCTCATTCGACACTGGCAACCATTTCCATTTTATCGGCTTTTGTTTACCCTGTCCTATCTACTATTCTTCGTTCAAATCATTCCATCCTTTTTTGGATCCAATGAAGTAGGCTGGTACATTGTAGGTATTTTTTTCGGAGTAGTCCTTCTGGGGTTTGCCGTATATCAACTAAACCGGACGCGTATAATACACTTCAAAGAGTGGCGACTTCCCGTGTGGATAGATCGCTTATTGGGCTATCTTGCTTTCTTTATGCTTGTATCTGTGTTGGTGAGCTTGTTTCAATCGTTGTAATATTATGTTGATTTGATTGGAGAGTCTATGATATATCAAAAAGAATTATCTTTACTGCGAAATGTAGTCCCTGCATTATTCCAAAAGACAGAAGAAAAGCAAGCCCAAATATCATACAAAAATCAAACGGAACTAGTGACATCTTCGGACCTATTTATGGAATCCGAAATCATCAATGCGATTTTAGCAGAATTTCCTGAAGATGTTTTTTTAAGCGAAGAATTCAATCGCGATGCTGCCCTCGCAAAGCGCACATGGATTATTGATCCCATTGATGGAACCAGCAATTATGCCTATCATTTGGATTTGTTCGTGGTCCAAATTGCTTTGTTTGAGGAAGGAAAAATCGTTCTTTCTTATGTGTATGCTCCGCGTGTACGGAAAGAATTTACAGCCATATTAGGACAAGGTGCCTTTTTGAACGGCAAGCCAATCCATGTCCTATCCAATACGGACCAGGCCGTTCGATTGATGTCGATGATTGGTATTTCTCATGACCCCGAAAAGAACAAGAGCGCGTTTTATGACTTGCTTACGTATGCCAACAAGCGTAAAATCAAGGCGAGAATGCTGGGTTCATTGGGGTATGAAATGTCCGCGATGGCAGAAGGATCGTTTGCGATGCTCTATACGGATGTGTCCAATCTATGGGACGTGGCACCAGGTCTCTTGTTGATTCGAGAAGCCGGTGGCATCGTAGTGAATGAGCGACAAGAACCTTATCAATTAGGGGACTTGCACCTGTATGCATTTTGCGATCAAACCCTGATGTTGGATGTGTTTCTCGAGACCGCGTTACTTTCAGATTAATGGAGATGGAATCATGAAACTAGAAGAACAACGACTGACCCATAAACTTCTTTACGAATGCTTTTTCATGAAACTATATGAAGACGAAGTCCTTCTTCCTAATGGAAAGAAAAGTACCCGAATTTATGTCGAACACGATGGTGCTGCCGCGATCTTACCAATCACGAAAGAAGGCAAAATTGTTCTCCTAAAGCAATATCGATATCCCGTGAAGCAAGTGTTGATTGAGATTCCAGCCGGAAAAAAAGATGACCCGAACGAGTCGGGTCTGGAATGTGCGAAGCGAGAGCTAGAAGAAGAAACAGGCTATGTATCTAGCAATTATCGTCATCTTTGTGATGTTCATAATTGTGTTGGATATAGCAGTGAGAAGATAGAAGTGTTTCTCGCGGTGGATTGTGTCAAAACTCCTACACCGAAAGCGGCCGATGATGATGAATTTCTCGAAGAATTAATCCTTTCTAGGGAAGAAGTTCAAGTCCTGTTGGAAACCAACCAGATTACCAATGCGACCACGTTAATCGCTTTACAAAAGTATTTTTTAGAAACGACAAAATAGGTCGTTTCTTTTTTTGAATTAGTTCCTATTCAAATCCGACCGATTATTCGCGAATTCGATGTGGTATAATGGTTATGTGGTTCATTCATTTTTATAACAACACGATTTAGGAGGGTACATATGCCTGAACACCCCTATTTTGACATCGCACTCAACGAGTATAATGCACTCAGAACCGAAATTAACAATGCGATGGCCAATCAGCAAAGCATATTGAATTACGGAATTGCAAGTATTGGCATCATATTGGCATTTTCAACTTCAAATTGGCAAGAGATGATTATTGTCGACATAATCCTTGTATTTTTGATTCCGTTAATAGGGTTACTTGTCGCGACAATTTGGCTTGGAGAAGTCAATAGAATCGCAAGAGCGGGACAATTCCTCGTGGTCAAAGAAAACCGAATCAACGATCTCTTTTTGAAAATGGAAGAGAATGACACCATTTTTCAAAATCAACCTGTGTTGATTTGGGAAAACTATCTTCGCGATCTCAAAAAGAATGGATCAGATAAGTCCATCAAAACGATTTGGAATTACCGAGCGATTCTCTTATTGCTTGGAATTCTCAGTACTACGTCCATCGCTATAGGGATATACCATAATTATGTGATTACTTCTCACCAATTTATAGGGGTTTTTCTGTTCGTAGGTATATTCTTTTTGTTGAGCAATGTATTCACTTTCATGATTCTGAACCGTATCAAAAAGGGATACACTTATGTTTCCGTTGATGGCGGCGGGACGAAAACTCGTGTTCTGATCTCGAAAAATGGAACGGAACGCGAGATTCATCTGATTGAGCAAGGACTCAATCACAAAAAGGAAGTCAATTACCTTTCCACAATGAAGCAAGTATTTCAATACGTCGACCGTGAAGTAGGAATTCGAAATGTTGATCGTTTTATTTTTGGGATTTCTGGTCTTGATACAGAACATGATCGTAGAATTTTGAACCATGCTATCCGCGTTTATATTCGCCGTCGATATACCCTTGTCAATGATATTCAGTTGCTGAAAGGATTTATGAAAGGAAAAGACAGAAAATATATCATCGCGATCGCAGGAACTGGATCCAATGTTCTTAGTTCGAATTACGGAATTGTCAAAACAAACAAAAGCTTCGGTGTATACACACAAGGAGGAATCCGTCATATCATGGATTTCCTTATTCAAAATGCTTCTGGAGTTGATCGACTTCCAGCTAATCTTCGTGATTTTGTAAAGAAATACAATGGAGTTGAATATGATATTGATGAATTAGGAGTAATAGAGGATTTTAAAGAACATTCACTTGATGTGTTCAAGCATCTCGATAATGAGGACTGCAAAAATGCTGTTATCTATGGGATTGACCATCTTATTATGGGAATTCGTCGTCATACTTTACGATTCCATCGATACGTGAATCTTTATTTGTATGGAGGACAATTTCATACGAAGGGATATCAAAAATTGTTTATGTCGCGTTTAGAAAGTTCGGGATTGAATTTGTTACGTGTGACGATTCTCGATGGGGAACCCGTGAAGGCAGGAATGAAGTTAATCTAGGTTAAAAAAAAGCGACCGTCGAGTGTATAAGTAAAGAGTTAGTAGACAGTAAAATAGCAGTTTATTTTAAGCCCAGTTCAGAACGATACTGAATTGGGCTTTTATATTGCAGAGCACAAGCCAATCTTGACTGATTGTAATACTTGACATAGTCTCGGATCAGCTTATGAATATCCTTAGTGTTCTTCATGTCGAAATCAATTGTAAGCTCATTCTTGATCCAGCCATTGATGGATTCCAATACAGGATTATCTGTTGGAGTACCTCTTCTCGACATGGACCTTCTTATGTTATAATGTAATCGGG
>JAQVKB010000167.1 GCA_028694875.1 Candidatus Izemoplasmatales bacterium | reverse complement strand
GGAGCCCCCCCATGATGAGATTGAAACGACGTAAACTTTGATGCGTAATTTCTTTTTTCAATGAAATCATCTCCTTTTTTGTTGCATTGTATGAATATCATACTGAATTCCATCTTCAAAGTCGAAAGAGTTGCTCGCGAACGCTCACTTCTTAAGAAAATGTAAGAATTGTGAATGAATGAATCAAAAAGGATGTCTCAATTTCCATTGTCAAGGGATTACTTTTACAGAGAAGAAGTCGTTTTGGTGAGACCATCAAACAGATGGATGAAGGCCTCAGATAAGGAAGGATCAAATTGTGAACCAGCGCAATGTCGTATTTCTTCGAGCGCATCTTGTCGCGAACGCTTCTTTTTATAACTCCGTTGATTGGTCATCGCATCAAAGGCATCGGCGATCGCGATGATTCTCGCTTCGATGGGGATTTCTTCTTTTTTGAGTCCCTTTGGATATCCCGATCCATCATAATGTTCATGATGATATCGAACGATTTCGCAGACGTCGGAATATTCGATGGAATTTTGAAGAATTCGAAAACTCCGTTCCGAATGCGATTTCATCATTTCCCATTCTTCTGGGGTCAAAGATCCTTGTTTGTTGAGAATGTTCTCTTGGATGCCGATTTTACCGATATCGTGCAAATATCCTGCTGTGCGAATGCGATTGACTTCAGGGGTATCAAATCCTAACGTTTCCGCCAATCTCGCGGAGAGTTTTCCGACACGAAGCGAATGATTTTTTTCACGCGCACTTTTTTCAAAGAGCGCGTTCATGATCACGGTAATCGCTTTTCCCTTGATGCTCCTGTCATCATAATATTTGTTGGCATAGAGGTAACCCTCCGCCTCTTTCATGAGCACTTCAAGGGTTTCTTCAGGTTTGGTTTGAATGGCGTATCCGAATGCAATCGACAAAATCGCCTTCTCCCCTTCTTTCTGATTTTGAAGCCATAAGGCATCTTCGATTTTTTTGAGTACCAATCGAATCGCCTCTTCGTTGGTCTTGGAAAACAAAATCGCAAATTCGTCACCGCCGACACGGGCGGCGATGGCGCTTCTCGGCAGATTTCTGCGAATCAACTTGGCCGTTTTGATCAGCAATTGATCGCCATACGAATGGCCCAAAGAATCGTTCACGAGTTTTAATCCGTTGACATCCCCCATGATGATCCCTAGTGGAAATTTCAATTGTTCCTGGCGTCGAAGATATTCGTTTTCAAAGAAGCGTCGGTTATACAGGTTGGTGAGGTAATCGTGGTAACTGATATACTCATTTTCAGAATAAGCTTTTTCGCGGTCAGTGACATCAAAGATAATCGAAAATAAGACTTGACGATCGTTGTAGGGGACAGGTGAGGTATAGACATCAACCGTCCTAATCTTCCCATTTTTCATGCGATGAGGGAATGTGAAGTAATGTTGTCCACTTTCTTTCGCTTTTTGAAGAAGTTTGGAAACTTCGTGAGGTGGAAGGCAATTGATGTCGTGTATATGGAGTTGTAGCAATTCTTCCTCCGTGTAGCCGTAGAATCGGCTCGCCGCTGGATTCGCGTCCATGACTTTACCAGTTTCGGGATCCAAAAGCATCATCACAGCTTGATGATGATTAAACATGGAACGAAGTCGATCGAGTAACGAAAGATTGAGTTTCTCATGCTCGTTTTTGGCAATCGTATTCCAAATGCCATTCATCAATCCCGCACAAGATTCCGCATCGTCTTGATTGTATGGATGTTCCTTATTGGCGAGTCCAATGATTGCGACGATGTGGTCGCGATCCAACACGGGGATAGACATAAAGCGCTGAACCGGAATGTGCCCTTCAGGGTATCCCTTTTTCCGTGAATCGGGATGCTGAAATTCGTTCAGAATTAGCGGTTTTTTGGTTCGGACTACTTCGCTCCATATGCCAGCTTTTTGAAGTTCTGACTCGGGAAGTCGATCGAACGATTGACAATCTCTTGTCGTCGCATTGTCCCAACACATGAGTGTGAATTCCTGTCTTTCCTCATGATAGAAACTAACGAACCCATATTGACTTTGTGTAATCTCAAGACAAACATCCAGTGCTTCACGGACGAGGTCTTCTTTGGGACGATAATCCTCGAGCATTTTCTCTGCGACAAATTGGTTTGCCCGTGAAATCATTTGCAGTTTTTGTTTGGTATGAAATTCATCGGTAATATCCGTGATGTATCCACCGATGCCAACTTTGTTTTTGTCGAGGGGAATTCGAAATTTCCTTGTTTCATAGATTCGATCCTGAATCGATTCCAGTTGAATCACGGGTTCAGTCCCATTGATTGCCGCATGGTCACTTTCGTCACACGCAAGTGCCGAAGCTTCATCCATCAAATCGTGGACGTTTTTCCCCATGATACTTTCAATGGTTCCACCATAAAATTCGGCTAAAGGGCGATTCAAAAGAATATGATTGAGATTTTCATCCTTGATAAACAGAAAATCGGAAGAAGCCTCAAAAAAAGAAGATGAAATGCTGTAAAGTCGTTTCAATTCTTCATGAGTTCGTTTCTTCTCTGAAATATCCGTGATTGATGTGAACAAATATCGTTCTTGGTCGTTGTTTTGCGATAAACTCGTGTGAATTTCAACCCATAACGGTTGACCACTCTTTTTGAGATAGCGTTTCTCGAACGTGACCTCATTTTCTCCTAATTCCGTCAAGGAACGAATCGCGTTGAGGGAAACTTGGAAATCGTCAGGATGAGTGATATCTTGCCACCGCATCGATTTGATTTCCTCTTGGGAATATCCAAGCATCTCGCAAAAAGCATTGTTGACACGAATCTTTCCATCGAGAGAAGTAATGGACAAACCAATCTTGGACTCTTGAAAGAATGTACGAAAAATCGACGAATCAAGATTCTCAAATACATCACTGGAAATCGTGTTTGGATGGTTTGAATCTGACATGAAGTTGTTCTCCTCCTTGTGAGCATGAATCATCGTTACCGAAGAATGGCGGTTTCTTCGGAGTATTATATGACAATTTCCATTATAGGTGATTCAAAAGAATGAATCAATGGGACACAAGAATATCACATCCCAGTGACGTAAAATTCTTGGTTCTCTTCGCTTCCAATTTGATTTCGGGTATAATAGAGGTAGAATTTCGTAGAAGGAGGGATGAATATGATTTTGCGAAATGATCGGTTTCAAGCGAATCTAGGCATTCTTTCTCCCACGCAACAGCAGAAGATTCATTCCTTGCATGTCATGATTGTGGGTGTTGGTGGGCTTGGGGGGCATGTGAGTCATTTGCTCGCGAGACTCGGTATCGGTTCGATGACACTCGTAGATCCGGATACTTTTTCGTTGTCGAATCTCAATCGACAACTATTCTCTACTTCCATCAATTTGGGAAAACTAAAAGTCGAAGTGATTTCCGCAAAGCTCCACGAAATCGATTCCCAAATCCACATCACTGCACACCCTCTTCGCTTTGAAGCCTTGCCCGAAAAGGCTTGGGAAGGAATCGACGCTGTGATCGATTGTACCGATGCACCTCCGACGAAAGTGCGCTTGGCGAATTTAGCTTCGGAACACGAAATCGATTTGCTTCATGGTGCCTGTGTCGGATGGTATGGGGAAGTCGGATGGATGTCTCCTCATCAATCTTTCATGGCGGAGTGGTATGGTACTCAATCCTTCGGTTTGGAACGCGATTTGGGAAATCCCTCGTTTAACCCCGCTG
>JAQVKB010000166.1 GCA_028694875.1 Candidatus Izemoplasmatales bacterium | reverse complement strand
GCAGTAAGGTTTCGGTTCTTGCACTTTGCCCCGGACCTGTCGCGACCGAATTTGGCGAAGTCGCCCAAGCGACAAAAAACGGGTTACCAGGAATCGAAGCCAACCAATGTGTCCGCGAAGCGCTTCGCGGCATCCAGCGTCGCAAAGATGTCATCGCACCAAGTTTTGCGATGAAATTCATGCGATTCTTGTTGAAAATCGTGCCAACCAAATGGGTTTTGGCAATTTCTTATCGCGTTCAACAAACCAAAAATTAGTCATGAAAAGCCCCGCTCTCGAGCGGGGTTTTCTTTTAGGATACAAATTGATTGATGGGATAAACTTGACTGAGGAAATTCCAGATCTCGCGCATGTACGGTTGAAGCACCGTCATGAATAAAATCGTCACGAGAATCGCCAAGATGGCTTGAGCCCATAACATACTGCGTAGACTTCCGTTGGAATTCGAAGAAAGCATGATGAGAATCAAGATAATGATATTGACGAACGGAATCGCCATGAGAATCCAAAACAAATACCAGTCCATGACGGACATATCTGCCTTTTGAAACATGGTGACACCTCCCTAATTGTTTTTTGAATTGATACACATGATATACGAAGTAAAGGAATGCTTTATTGGTGGGGATTGGGTAGCCAACAAGATGGAACCGTGATATAATCAATACCAACAAATACTCACATTATATTCATTGTAGAGGTGCTTTATGTTCTGGGTCATCTTTCCAAAAAAGAAATTCATATTGATGGTTCTGATCATCATCACGGTGGTTGGGCTGGGTTTTGCCGCGAATTGGGCGCTGGATTATTTTTCAATCGAGGCACAGTATGATCGCGTTTACGGCGATCTTCTGGCACAATATACTGCGCTCAAATCGGAAGATGATGTCGCGATGAGAATTGAAATTATTTTTTCATATCGTAACGCCGAAGAAAATGTGACAACACAATCCAACACGACGATGGAATATCTACTTGATGAAACTTATTTTCAACGGAAATCTACTTTTGTCAATTATCAAGGAGAGATTGTCGAGTCTACTCAAATCATGGACCTTCGTAACAATCCTTATTTCATTGAACGGAGCGATTGTACTGGAGAACGAAGTACGTTTCGTTTTATCACGGACCCCTACTTTTTGGACAATCGATTTGCGTACATTGATACCGAAGTTCCGTTTGGAATCGACACGACGAGGTTTCAATCTCTTCAAGTTTATCGAGATCAAGTATCCAGAGTTTGGCACCGAGGAGACGTCTATTCTTTCCAACAAGATTCGGATCGGAGTTTGTATGTCAAGTATCCCAACTACACTGTAACAACGAATTATGATGAAGACTTTGATGCGATAGTCTTGTATGTGTTTTACTATTTAGACTCCTATAAGGTATCTTCTTATGAAGAGATGCAACTAAACTATACCTTCAACGAAAACGGGTCCATGACAGTGTATTACCATTTTACGAACGCTAATGAGAACCTCAACGAGTTGGAATTGGAGATGACGTTTACGTATTTGAGCGAGCCGATCGATGAGATTCAAATTTCCTTAGCAGACACGAATATGACAAGCGGATTTCCGACGCGAGAAATTGCGGAGAAATTTGTGATGTCGAGCGCTGACGATATCACCATCGATATTGGATACGGTTATGATTGGATGACGGTTTATTTCGAAGAAGCTCAAATCATCGATTTTCCAATTGGATATCCATGGTCTATCTATGGTGTCGATGGCAATTACAACATGGTCAATGAGCGGATTGTTGTCGACGCAGGCTCAACCCTTACCTTTCATGTCAACATCGAAGAGTCGGATGAAAGTTTTGTCCTCCACTCCCCGTTCTTTTTGGATTAAGTTCGCGAAATCTCTACCGTTCTTGTGATATAATAGACGCAGATATTTGAATATGATACCCCTAGCGAGTCCCCGGACTCGCTATCACGACGTGGAGGAACCCCATGAATAGACTCTTCGATTATCTCCATCAAAACCCATTATTTCGCTCTTTGGCGGAACGTTTTGATGTCCTGAATAAAGATCTCCACATTCAAAACACGACGGAAGAAAACGCCTTATTGGCGCTGGCTTATGCTTATCACGAGCATCCCAAACAAATGTTCCTTGTGACGGGTAACTTGTACGGCGCGCAGCTCGCGTACGACCGATTATCACAAATTTTTCCGCCAGAAGAAGTTTGTTTGTTTCCCCAAGATGAATTTATTACCAGCGAATTGTTGGTTTCTTCGATGGAATTTCGAATGGAACGAATGAATACGATTCGTCGTATACTCACAGGAAAACCTTGTTTGATTGTGACGCATCCTGCCGGTTTGTTGAAACCCGAATTGAATAAAGAAGCTTGGCGAGATGCCATCTTCACCATCCGAGAAGGCGATTTCCTCGATCGCGACGAACTCGCCTCAAAGCTGATGAACTTAGGATATACCCGTGAGTATGTCGTTGAGAAACCTGGAGATTATTCGGTTCGTGGTGGCATCGTCGATGTGTATCCACTCGGTTCGCTGAACCCCATTCGACTTGACTTTTTTGGCGATGAAATCGAGACCATCAAGAGTTTTGATCTCGACACGCAGCGTTCCTTGGAACGGGTCCAAGAAGTGGTCATTTCTCCCATGAATGAGTTTTTGTACTCCGAAAAAGAACTCGCTCAATTACATGAACTCATTCAATACAAAATGAGTCAAATCCCCTTTTCTGAAGAAGCCAAGAAACGTATCCAACAAGATCTCGATGATTTGGACAATCACGCCAACCTCGATCGTTTGGCGCGATACATTCCTTTTCTTACTCCGAACAAGTCGACAATTCTCGATTTGGCGACGAACCCTCAAATATGGTTTTTGGACCATCATCGCATTCTCGATCAAATCGATTTGATGTCTTCCGAAATTGGCGAATGGTATCTTTCCACCGATGATTATCCGCGGATGGGGTTTGACCTCATGTATGCGATGACCGACCTTCGAATCGATCACGCTGTTTATGTCGATTACTTTGAATACCTTGGCGTTCACCCTCAAGCGGAGAAGATTTCTCTCTTTGGTAAAGAGGTATTGTCATACCAAGGAAACACGAAATTATTTGTTCAAGATATGCGCTCTGAAATTGGCAGAAAAACACTTGTTCTGGCGGTTTCAAGTTACAAAGAACGCAGTGCTTTGACCGCCCTTTTCGAAGAAGAAAATATTCCCTATATGCTTTTGGGAGACAACGACAAGCTTCGGGAAAACCAAGTCAACATTCTCATCAACTCATCCTATTTTGATCTGACTTCGGATGTGCTGAATTTACGAGTGATTTCTTCACAAACGATTTTCCAAAGCAAATCCATTCGTCGAAAAGGACGATATGTTTCTGTGTATCAAACCAGCAAAAGATTGTCTTCGGTGAATGATCTACAACCCGGCGATTACGTGGTTCATTACGATTATGGGATTGGCAAATTTCTCGAAATCATACCGGCAGTTTAATTATAGTAAAAAATGTGGACACGAGCAGTCTAAAAAAAGGCGATATTATTACTTTTAAATCTAACTCTATATTGATAACACACCGTATTTACGATATTTATGAACAAGCAAACGGGGAAAGAGTGATTACAACAAAAGGAGATGCAAACAGCCAACCCGATCCAACCCCTGTATTGTCCAGAAATATTATCGGGCGCGTCCACCTTAAACTACCGATTCTGGGT
>JAQVKB010000165.1 GCA_028694875.1 Candidatus Izemoplasmatales bacterium | reverse complement strand
TGAAGACGGTCATGAAGGACAAAGGAACCGCCCTGATGGGAATTGGTATCGCTGGTGGTGAAAACCGTGCGGTTGAAGCGGCACGTGCTGCAATTCGTAGCCCCTTGCTTGAGACTTCGATTAACGGCGCGACGGATGCAATTGTGAATATCACTTCTGGTTACGACGCTTCGTTGTATGAAATCAATGAAATCATTGAAGAAATCCAAAAATCTTCCACGACGGATATTAGCGTGATTTATGGTTCGGCCATCAACACCGACTTACAAGATGAAATCATTGTGACGGTCATTGCGACTGGATTCAGTGAAGATCCCATTTTCAAGGATGTGACGTTGACCAGGGCTGAAGAACGGAAACAAGAAGTTCCTACCTTGGATCATGTCTTCGAACCGGCAAAACCGATTTCAAAAAAAGAAGAAAAGAAAAAAGCAAAAAAAGGCAAGGAAGTCGAAATCCCTATTCCAGCGGAGAAGGAAGAACAAGAAGACATTCAAGTTCCTTCTTGGCTACGTGAACGATTCAAAAAATAGTAGAAAAGCCAATTTGTCTGTTTTTGACCAAGAGTTTTCTCTCTTGGTCTTTTCTTTTTCCTACTTTTGTGTATTAATGGGGATGTAGACCTATTGAGAATAGAACACAAGTTCGATAGGAAAAGTTGTGACATCAGTGAACAGTTCTCACGTGTCCGCCTCTATTCAAGGATTCACCTGTCCGTGAGGGCAATCTATAGAAGATCTGTTTCAAGTTTTTTCATGGGACGAGGGTTGATTTCATGCAATCCCGTCACAATATTACGTCCGAAATGAGTTACTACATTCGTCGATGCATCAGCCATTTCTTGATGGAAGGACATCCCGAATCCAATCGTATTCTCTCACAATATTCATGTTCAACACAAAAAATACTATATATTTGATAAATAATTATCCAATTTATGTTGACATATATTACGAAAATCATAATTTTTTCTTACATTGATAGTGTTTTCATTGGCCATTTACATTGTTTTTTTTGGATTTTCTATTGTCATAATGTATGAAAAGGAGTAATATATATAATCAAGTCTTGAGGAGGAGTTACCCGATGGATTCGAAGCTATTGAGTTATATTTTGAAAAGAACACTACTGACTATCGTCACAATTTGGTTGATTATTACAATCACCTTTTTTGTAATGAACATGATTCCAGGTGGACCGTTTCTCAGTGAAAAAGCCATCACTCAGGAAGTGCAAGATGTATTGAACGCCAAATATGGCCTTGACAAACCCTTGGTCGTCCAATACGCGAATTATTTGAAGAACCTACTTCATTTTGATTTTGGACCTTCGATCAAATTGAGAGGTCGAGAAGTCATCGAAGTGATTATGGAAGGATTTCAAGTATCCGGTAAAATCGGTTTGATGGCAGCGGGTATTGCATTGGTTCTCGGGGTGTCGTTCGGCTCGATTGCGGCGATCAATCGAAACAAATTGATTGACAATACCATCATGGTCTCCACAACCGCGTTTGTGGCCATGCCCTCCTTCGTCATCGGTTCGTTTTTGTTGCTGCTGTTTTGTGTGTACTGGCAAGTGCTCCCCTCCGTTGGTAGTGAACCTGGCGGACTGGTTTTGCCAGTCATTGCCTTGGCGCTCTACCCCACCGCGTATATTACACGCTTAACGAGATCGAGCATGCTCGATGTCTTGCAACAGGATTACATCCGTACAGCAAATGCAAAAGGTGTTTCCTATGTCTTAATGATCTACAAACACGCGTTAAAGAATGCGCTGATTCCGGTCATTACTTATGCTGGGCCGATGATTGCTTATATCCTGACCGGAAGTTTGGTCGTAGAGAAGATTTTCTCTGTTCCTGGATTAGGACGTCAATTCATCAACAGCATTACCAATCGAGATTATCCACTGATTATGGGCACAACGATTTTCTTGGCAACTTTGGTTGTTTTGATGACGCTTGTCTCTGACTTAATGTATAAAGTTGTTGATCCTCGAATCGATTTCAGTTAATGATTATACAGGAAGAGGAATGACAGATGGCAGATAATAAGCTAGATAAGAAAGTAAAATTGTATACCAAACCGTTTTCCTTCCATGTCAATGTGGATAGTTTTCTCCCTGCAACAGAAGAAGAAAAACGTCAACAGATTTTGTTACGAGAGAGTACGAGTTTCTGGAAAGATGGATTCCATCGTTTATGGAAAAACAAAGTGGCAATGACTTGTGTTTTCGTCCTCGCGATCATCATCCTTTCAGTCATTTTTATCCCGATGGTTTGGCCCTATACTTATGATGATCAACTCGGTGTCAATCAAGGTTATCCTGTAGATTCATCCTATAATAATCTGCGCCCCCTCGAGTATGGTCAAACCGAATTGGATTTGATTGCCTCTGGTGAATCGGTGTTCCCACACCTTTTTGGAACGGATGCCGCAGGAAGAGACTACTTCATTCGTGTGATCTATGGAACGAGAGTCTCGCTCTCCGTCGGTTTATTTGCAAGTTTAATCGTCCTTGTCATCGGCACCATCTATGGTTCGGTGGCTGGGTACGTTGGAGGAAAGGTCGACTTATTCATGATGCGAGTCGTGGATATCATCTACTCCCTCCCGGATCTACTCGTCATCATTTTATTATCCGTGGTATTTAATCAACTGTTCAAGGATGCCTTATCCGGTACCATATTGGCGAGTCTCGGTGCCAACATGATTAGTATCTTTATCGTGTTTGGCCTTCTCTACTGGGTAGGTATGGCGAGACTCATCCGTGGACAAATATTGAGTTTGAAAGAACAAGACTATGTGTTGGCGGCGCGTTCGATTGGTGCTTCCCACAGCAGAATTATTCGAAAGCATTTATTGCCGAACTCAATCAGCGTGATTATTATTTCCACGGCTCTGCAAATTCCAAGTGCGATTTTCACCGAGAGTTTCTTAAGTTTCATCGGTCTTGGTGTTGCGGCGCCGATGCCATCCCTTGGATCTCTCGCAAGTTTGGCACTCAGTGGTGTATTCAGTTATTCCTATCGATTAATTATTCCGGCGCTGTTCATCAGCTTCATCGTCCTGTCCCTGAACTTGTTGGGTGACGGGTTGCGAGATGCTTTTGACCCGAAGATGAAAGCGTAGGTGATAGTATGAGTTTATTGGAGGTTAGAGATTTACGTACATCCTTCTTTACTCCCTCGGGAGAAGTCAAGGCTGTCGATGGAATCTCATTTGATTTAGAGCGAGGAAAAGTACTTGGAATCGTGGGTGAATCTGGCAGTGGAAAAAGCGTGACCGCTTATTCCATCATGCAAATCTTGTCCAACCCAGGTAGAATCGTCGGCGGAAGTATCCGCCTCGATGGAGAAGAATTGGTCGGCGCGGATCGAAAGACACTTCGAAGCATGCGCGGAAGTAAAATCAGTATGATTTTCCAAGATCCGATGACGAGCCTAAATCCTGTCTTCACGATTGGAAACCAATTGGTGGAAGCCATCTTGCTTCATACCGACAGAACCAAAAAACAAGCGGTAGAACGCGCTATCGAAATGATCAAGTTGGTCGGAATCAATGATCCTGAGAAACGTTTGAAACAATATCCCCATGAATTGTCAGGTGGAATGAGACAACGGATTATGATTGCGATGGCCTTGGCCTGTGAACCGGATATCTTGATTGCGGATGAACCGACTACGGCGCTCGATGTGACCATTCAAGCGCAAATTCTGGAACTGATGCAAAGATTGCAAGCCGAACTT
>JAQVKB010000164.1 GCA_028694875.1 Candidatus Izemoplasmatales bacterium | reverse complement strand
TATGGTCCTGAGTTCGTATGGCTCTCAGGAAATGTGGATGCCGTCGCAAACTCTCCGATTGATGCGACGGACAAAGCGGTCATCCTAGAACAAGTGACTTGGTTGGTGGACGTACCACGTACTCCTCGCCAATACATGCTTGAACGTGGACTTTCTGATATTTGGAATACGGTCACCTTTGATGGAACACCCATTCGTGTTGCCATTGATGACCAAGTCTTAACCATCAACCGTGAAATCACGAAGAAGATGGTTGAATTTGGCTATATCGATTCCCAAGGGAATATTCTCGTACCCTATACGGTGCGCGATACCGCGTGGGTCGAGGAACAAATCGCGTTGTATGGAGGAGGGAATAACTAATGGCTGAAACCAAACTGAAAAACCTTCCGAAGTTCAAGAAGATCGATTGGTCTTTGATGCCGGAGTCCCTCAAGCGTCTCCGTAGCGACCATACTTCGACAGTATTGCTTTTGGCACCTTATGTTTTGCTCTTTACCCTCTTCATTGTCATACCAGTTTTGGTGGCGATGGGGTTATCATTTACCTATTTCAATGTAATTGAAGCACCGAAATTTGCGGAATTTTATGGTTTATACAATTACATCATGATCATTACTCAGGACGAAGTGTTCTTGCGCTACGTCTTGCCAAACACCTTAAAATATGCGATTATCACCGGACCTGGAGGCTATTTGCTTTCGTTTGTGATGGCATGGATGTTGAGTCAAATCCAAGCAACTCCCCGGAAAATTCTGGCGTTGGCGCTCTATACCCCGTCCATGCTTGGCGGCGTGTTCATCGGTGTGATCTTCCGCACCTTGTTTTCGGGTGATAAATCTGGTTACATCAATGCCATTTTGCTCAAGTTTGGATTGGTGACCACCCCGCTCGATTTCTTGCAGTCGGGGGACTATTTGATGAACATCATGATCTTTGTGACATTGTGGTCTTCGATGGGTATCGGTTTCTTATCGATGCTCGCTGGTATTCTCAATGTCAACAAAGAAACTTATGAAGCGGCTTACATTGATGGCATCAAGAATCGCTTCCAAGAAATTTTCTATATTACGATTCCCTCGATGAAGCCACAAATGTTGTTCGGTGCCGTGATGGCGATTGTGGGTGCGTTCAATGCCGGCGGTATTGGTGTTGCGCTCGCCGGTTCGAACCCGACGCCGCAATATTCTGGACAATTGATAGTCAACCATATCGATGATTACGGATTCATTCGATACGAAATGGGCTATGCGGCCGCGCTCTCGGTGATTTTGCTTTTGATTATCTTACTGTTCAGTCGGATTGCATACCGACTGTTCGGGGAAAAGGACTAGGTGAGAAAAATGGCTAGCTTCCTTGGAACCCAAATTAATCCGAAACGTTTCCACAAATCGCAACTCAAATTCTATTTCATCTTAGGTCCGATTGGACTGTTTATGTTACTTCCGGTTGTTTATGTCGTGATGCAAGCCTTCAAGCCGCTTTCGGAACTATTCTTGTTCCCACCGCGCTTCTTGGTCACCAACCCCACACTGGACAACTTTGCACGGTTATTCCGTACCGCTTCTGGTACGGGTGTTCCGATGCTAAGGTACCTCTACAATTCTGTCGTGATCACCACGATTACGATTGCGCTCACTTTGCTGATTACGTTGGCGACTGGTTATGCGCTCTCGAAGAAACGCTTCAAAGCGAAGAATACAATTTTCAAAATCAACCAAACCGCACTCATGTTCGTCGCCACCGCGGTCGCAATTCCGCGTTACCTCGTGGTTTCGACACTCGGTCTCACGAACCATTTTGCGGCACATGTCATTCCTTATCTTGCAATGCCTGTGGGCTTGTTCTTGGTCAAACAATTCATTGATCAGGTTCCTGATGAACTCATTGAGGCCGCGAAAATCGATGGTGCGAATGACTGGCATATCATAACCAAGATCATTGGACCTCTCGTGAAGCCAGCGCTTGCGACGGTCGCGATTCTGTCATTCCAAATGATATGGAACTCGACGGAATCTTCGAATATTTACGTGATCGATGAAACGAAGAAGACGTTCGCCTTTTATATGTCCACGTTGACTTCTTCCACATCCGGTCCAGCCGGTGTCGGTATATCCGCCGCCGCCGGGTTAATTATGTTTATTCCTAATCTCATTATTTTCATCGTGATGCAAGGAAACGTCATGGATACCATGTCGCATTCGGGCATCAAGTAAGGAGGCGGACGTGAGAAATTTACGAAACAAAAGTTTTCTGATCCTCTTAATGTTCGTCGCCTTGATTTTCTCGGTAACGCCAATGGGGGTCTTTGCCTCTTCCTCGACAACCTATACGTATGCGCTTGACGATCAACATCACTACGTGCAAACTCAAGATGCGTATTTGCCAGGGCAAACGATCACGAATTTGTACATGAAAAATCCTACCGACATTGCGATCGATGAACAGGACCGTTTGGTCATCGCCGATTCAGGAAACCAACGAGTCATCGTCTACGATCCGATTTCAGGAGAGATTGTATTACAAATCGATAACGATTATTTGTCGACCCTCAATCCTGCGGATTTTGGACTTGATCCCGATTTGTATGGACCTGAAGTAGGCAAAAAGGCTTTTGCGACATTCGAATTGCCTTCTGGTGTATTTGTTGTTCGTGAAGCCTCGGGCTATTTGGGACTTGGCGATATTTATGTGGCGGATCCCGTTGCGACAACGGTGTACCATTTTGACAAAGATGGCAATTTGTTGGAACTTTTCCAAAAGCCTGATGCTGTGATGTATGAATCCAGCGATTTCGAGCCTGAAAAAGTAGCTGTCGACAAAGCCGGCATCATGTATATCGTCTCCAAAGGAACTTCCGATGGTATCGTGCAATTGTCGAATACGGGAGTTTTCTTAGGATTCTTTTCCTCGAACACGGTGAATTTGACACTTCGTGAACAAATCCAAAAACTGATTTACTCTGATGAGCAACTAGAGAACCTCGGCATCAATTTGATTCCTCCGGTATTTACCTCGGTGTTCATCGACTTGGAAAACCATGTGTATTCCAGTTCTTCGGGCATCAAAGTTGAAAACTTGAAGAAGCATAATACGCAAGGCGCGAACATGTTGGCGGATATTTGGATTTCAGATTCCCATTTATCTGATTTGTATGTCGACAATCTTGGAATCATTTATACAGCCGACCAAGGTGGTTGGATTGACGTTTACACGAATGATGGTGAATTTATTTATTCATTCGGTACGACGAGCGACCTCTCGATTGCGGGCTTCTTTAAAACGCTCGCGGGAATTGCGGTCGATGCTTCGGGTCAGATTTGGACTGTAGACTCCGGAAACTCTTATCTACAAAGTTTCCTCCCAACGGAATACGCGCAGACCATTTATAGTGCGATTACGCATTACAACAATGAGGAGTACGAAATCGCGATTGAGGAGTGGCAACAAGTGCTCTCACTCAATCAATTGTCGATTCTCGCCCATAATGGCATTGCAAAGAACTATTTACAAACGTATGAGTACCAACTCGCGGCGGATCATTTCAAAATCGCTGGCAATCGCGACCAATATTCCGATGCTTTTTGGGAAATTCGAAATATGTGGCTACAAGCCAATTTGATTTGGATCATCGCGGTCACGTTCGTCGTGACGGTGAGCTATTTCATTTTGAAACTCGTCGATCGAAAACACAAGATTTTCGATCCGCTTCGCCGTGTGGTTCAAAAAACTGAGAGTGTACGACTCATCAGCGATG
>JAQVKB010000163.1 GCA_028694875.1 Candidatus Izemoplasmatales bacterium | reverse complement strand
CATTGGTCGTTGGTTTGATCTCTGTGATTTTCATGTCGCTGCTTTCGCTGCTGATTCCTTCCGTCTTTGGCGGTACGTTCTTTTATCTCGTGGTATTCTTGAGCGCGATCCTTTCCGTGTTGTTCTTATTCTTTGATTACGAGAATGTCAGAACCATGGTCGAAGCTGGAACCGCCAAGGAATACTCTTGGACGTTGGCCATCGGTCTGATGGTGACGATTGTTTGGGTCTATATGGAGATTTTACGAATTCTCTTTATCATCGCGAACAACCGAAGATAATCTTGCCAAATCTTGGGAATATGGTATAATGTGAGTATCATACACCAAAGTGTGGATGAGGGACTATTACACCCCAAGAAAAGCCATTCCAGAGAAGGACGCAATCGCTGCGAGCGTTCATGGTTTGAAGGGTCGAATTCACCCTCGGAGCGAGACCAATCCTCTCCGTCTGATCCTCGTTACGGATTTCAAGTGCCGGCTTGCCGGAACAAAGGTGGTACCACGGTGAACAATCGCCCTTTTTTACAGGGGCGATTTTTTTATGGTGAAAGGAGACCCATATGGATTTAAAACAACAACTCCAAGATCTGCTCGAACAAGCACAAAACGTTTTCTCGAAGGTCAATGGGCAAAATGACCTTCAAGAAAGAAAAGCAGAGTATCTTGGAAAAAAAGGTGTTTTCGCGGATTATATGGCGAAAATGAAAGACCTCACGCCCGAAGAAAGACCTACATTTGGTCAAACCATCAATGAAGCCAAGGCGAAAATCAATGCCTTCTTTGAAGATGCGAAAAATCGGATTGAAACCGCGGAAATCAACGCAAAACTTCAAAGTGAGTCGGTGGATGTGACGCTTCCTGGCAAAGAAATTGTACCAGGAAGAAAACACATCTTAACTCAAGTCGTCGAAGAAGTCGAAGACATCTTCGTCGGGATGGGTTATACCGTCAAAGAAGGTCCGGAAGTGGAAAGCGACCTTTACAACTTTGAAATGTTGAATCTCCCGAAGAGCCATCCTGCCAGAGATATGCAGGATACCTTCTTCATCACCGAAGAATTACTACTGCGTACCCATACTTCTCCAGTTCAAGTACGGAGTCTTTTGGAAAACACGAATCATGGACCACTCAAGATCATCTGCCCTGGAAAGGTGTATCGTCGCGATGACGACGATATGACCCATAGTCATCAGTTCATGCAAATTGAAGCCTTGGTGGTTGATGAAAAAGCGCGTCTTTCGGATTTGAAGGGAACGCTCTTGACGCTCGCGCAAAAACTCTTTGGTGATACGAGAGAAATCCGTTTGCGTCCTTCCTATTTCCCTTTTACAGAACCTTCAGTGGAGGTCGATGTGACTTGCTACAAGTGTAATGGCGAAGGCTGCTCGATGTGCAAAGGCACGGGATGGATTGAAATTCTCGGTGCAGGTATGGTCAATAATGCAGTCCTCGAAGCCGCAGGATATGACCCTGAAGTGTACCAAGGATTTGCACTTGGCATGGGCGTTGAACGAATCGCCATATTGAAATATGGGATTGACGATATCCGTGCTTTGTATACCAACGATTTGCGGTTCAACCGCCAATTCAAATAAGGAGGAACGATCATGAACGTATCGATGAAATGGTTATCGGAACTCGTTGACGCTCGGATAGATTCTCAAGAACTGGCGAGACTATATTCCTTGAGAAGTGCCGAAGTTGCACGACTTGAAAAACTCGTCGAAGCGACGGAGTTAACCATCGGCCATGTCCTCACTTGCGAGATGCATCCAGATAGTGATCATCTTCATGTATGCTCAGTCGATGTTGGAACACAAACATTACAAATCATTTGTGGCGCTCCCAATGTGGAAGCGGGACAAAAAGTCATCGTAGCGCAAAACGGAGCTGTTCTTCCGGGCGACTTCAAAATCAAGAAAGCGAAAATTCGTGGTATTGAATCCAATGGAATGATTTGTTCCTTGGATGAACTTGGTATTGAGAAGAAGTATCACAACGAAGATGGCATCCATGTCTTACCTGAAGATGCATTGATTGGTGGAAATCCTCTAGAAGCCATCGCGCTTGATGACGAAGTGATGGAACTCGATTTGACGCCGAATCGGGGTGATTTGCTTTCGATGATCGGCGTTGCTTACGACACCGCGGCGATTTTGGATGGCAAAGTCAATTTACCAAAGATTGAGCTGCATGAAATCAGCAAAGAGAATCCTGCTCAGGTGTTTACACAAACCAAAGGATGCAAATCCTATTATGCGAGAGTCGTGGAAAATGTCACGATTTCAGAAAGCCCCACGTGGCTCAAAGCGCGATTGATTGCGGCGGGAGTACGTCCGATCAACAATGTTGTCGATATCTCCAACTATGTGATGTTGGAATATGGACAACCACTTCACTTCTTTGATTTCGCGTCGATTCCAACCGGGAAAATTGTCGTTCGCGATGCGTATGAAAACGAAACAGTCGTAACGCTCGATGGCAAACTCCGAAAACTCGTCGAAGAAGATTTGGTCATTACCGATGGCGAACGTGCCGTTGCCCTCGCTGGTGTGATGGGTGGCGAAAATACAGAAGTCGAAAGTCACACGAAATCGATTCTGATTGAATCCGCGACCTTCGATCCAATTCGGATTCGCAAAACCTCGAAACGGTTGGATCTTCGCAGCGAAGCCTCAATGCGTTTTGAACGCGGACTCGATCCCAAACGTAGCAAGGAAGCTTGCGACCGCGCGGCGATGTTGCTCGAACAACTTGCGGGTGGCGAAGTCTTAAAAGGGGTTTCCTATTTCGATACCCACAACAAACAACATGTCGAGGTGATTCTTCCCTTTGACAAAGTATCTTCGGTGATTGGACGACCCTATGAAAAGGAAGAAATCGCGTCCATCATGAAGCGTCTTGGTTTTGAATATTCATCTCTAAGCGGTGTTTTGAAAGTCCAAGTTCCTTCGCGTCGAGGAGATATCACCACCGTCCAAGATTTGATCGAAGAAATTGTTCGTATTTCCGGATACGAAACGGTTCCAACGACGTACCCCGAAATTCCGACGCAAGGCGGGTTGACGTTGAAACAAAAAATCCGACGTCGGATTCGCTCGCACTTAACATCGCTAGGCCTTGATGAAAGCGTGACATATACCCTCGTGACGGATCAAGTTGCGACTTCCTTCGACACCACGGAAAAAAGTTTGATTCGTCTGTTCAATCCGATGTCGGAAGATCGTAGTTCATTACGACATTCCTTGATTCCTTCGATGCTCGAAGCGGTGCAATACAACGCCGCTCGTAAACTCGAACAAGTTCGTTTGTTTGAACTTGGAAGAGGTTATACCTATGAAGGAGAAACCGAATACTTGTGTGGCGTTCTCACGGGCGACTACATGAATACTCGTTGGCGCTCTCGCGTCGAGAAACTCGACTTCTTCGTTGTGAAGGGGTTGGTTCAATCGGTTCTTGATTTGCTTGGAATCGAAAACACGCAAATTCGCAAATTTGATCCCGCACCCGCATTTCTTCATCCTGGTATCGCCGCAGAGGTTCTCCTCGATGGCAAGCACATCGGATATCTCGGACGTCTCCATCCGAAACAGGAACATGAACGTGATTTGAGTGGCGTCTATGTCTTTGAATTGGAACTCGATCCTCTCGTCGATAAAGTGGATTTGCATCGCGTGATGAAAACAATCCCGAAAGTTCCTGGGGTTGAACGCGATATCGCCGTCGTTGTCGACAAAAGTGTCGAAGTATCCAAACTGATTGAGACC
>JAQVKB010000162.1 GCA_028694875.1 Candidatus Izemoplasmatales bacterium | reverse complement strand
ATTATATAAGCATTATTTGTCTCAATTTCATATCGATCCGAATAAAAAAATCGATGAGCTTTCAAAAGGGATGAAAATGAAATATTGTATTGCTCTTGCATTGTCGCATCAAGCCGAATTGTTGATACTAGATGAGCCAACGAGCGGATTGGACCCTGTCGCGAGAGACGAACTTCTTGAAGTCTTTCAAACGCTGGTGGAAGAAGGGGAAGTAAGCATCTTGTTCTCGACACACATTACGAGTGATTTGGAGAAATGTTCTGACTACATTACCTTTATTCAAAACGGAAAACTTGTTGTTTCGACGACGAAAGATGACTTGATTGACCAATATCGTGTTGTCAGTGGTTCCAAAAACAATTTGGATGAAGTGAAGGAACACTTGATTTCATACAAGATGAATTCGCTTGGTTTTACTGGTTTAATTAAAACGGCGACAATACCCTATAAGTCTTCGCTGAATTACGCGCAGCCGACTCTTGATGATATCATGATTTATTACGCGAAATCGGAGGTGTAATATGAAGAATCTCGTATACAAGGAAATCAAACTTTCGATTCATCGTTTCTATTTTCTATTGCCAATATTGCTTGGCTTATTGATGTTCATTCCAAACTGGATTTTCACTTTGGTCTTTATGTATTTCTTTTGGATTACAGCGCCTCAACTATACGCTTCTTACAATGCCCAACAAGATGGTGCATTCTTAATGATGTTGCCAATCTCAAAAAAGGAGTATGTGAAAGCAAAAATTATGTCGTTATATATCTTAGAAGGATTTCACATCTTCTTTGGATTTCTATTTGGGATTATCCATAATCTCATCTATGGAAGCTTCAATTGGTTCTTCGATATCAACTTTGCCTTTTTTGGCCTCGTTCTCGTGTTATTTAGCGTCTTCAATTTGGTGTTCTTACCCATGTATTTTAAAACAGGTTATTATTTTGGAAAACCGGTTATTATTGCAATTGTATCTACGATGATTTTCGCATTCTTGATGGAGTATTCAGTCTTTCAATATCCCTGGGTTCAAAACTTCCTCGAAGGGAACTGGATCGATCAAGGGATTATCGTTTTCATCTCTGTGGTTTTGACAATCATCATGAATTGGGTATCTATGCAACGATCCATTTGGAAATACGAAAGAAGTTCATGATGGAAAACATCGTGATTCGTACGAATGTACAAACACCTATTTACCAACAACTTTACGATCAAATGGCATCCCAAATTATGAATGGAATGATGGAAGCAGATTCATTGCTTCCTTCTATTCGTGGATTTGCAAGAGAATTACGGGTCAGCATCATTACCATCAAAAAAACATGGGAGATGTTGGAACAAA
Organism: Candidatus Izemoplasmatales bacterium; assembly: GCA_028694875.1. GTDB lineage: Bacteria > Bacillota_I > Bacilli_A > Izemoplasmatales > Hujiaoplasmataceae > JAHIVB01. The sequence continues at coordinate 2,430 of JAQVKB010000162.1, read as the reverse complement.
ATGGCCTGATATATACAATAGGCGGAAAAGGTTCTTATGTTCAAAAGAACACACCAACCATGCTCAAGTCGAAGAAAATGGAGTCGGTGAAAGAGGCAGTCCGTCAATGCATCTTGCAAGCACATCAAATGGGTTTGTCCCAAGATGAAATGGTGAAATTGTTCCAAAAAGAATACAATCAGATTACGGAAGACGGATTATTAAGTCATCAGAATGATATCTCCAAGTAGTCAAGGATCATAAGGAGATATGTGATAACCAATATCGATAAGGCAAAAACCACTCGAGAAGACGTGTGGTTTTTTTCTTAATCAACGGGAAAAGAAAGAGGGCATTTTCGACTTCATTTTCAAGCTTTTTTTGATCGAATTCATCTTGATATTTTGCATGAATTGGAGGTATAATGAAAGTAGTGAAAATCTAGTGTATTTTCACGCTTCCATTGCATAAAATCCATCAAAAAGATTCGAAACAATGTCAAGTTCACACTGATCTTGTTTTTTTTTATACCCAATTCAAAAGAAAGGAGGAAAGAATATGGCAGCAAAAATCATCGGTTCCAAACCAGCTCCAAAGCAAGAAGAAAAGAAAGAGTCATTCAAGCCAAAACAAGTCACTTCGCAACAAAAACCAGTCGTCACACCAACTCCGCAACCCAAAGCCACAACTCCGCAACAAAAGCAACCCACGAAACCCGCAGGAAAAAAATGATTGATATCATGACAACGATGATATCTTTCGTTCTATTCGAATGATTTCTACGAGTTGAACCCCAAAGGTCAACTCGTTTTTGATTTCTGTGTCCTATTTCTTTCAATATTCAGCCAAAGCACGTGCTTTGTCGAGATGATGGTAGAATGATGCTATGCATCCCATCGAAAAGGTTCAATATGGGGACCTCAAAACGAAAAAAATCAGTATCGAGAGTAAAAAAAATGGAATCCGCAGATTCCATTTGTATTCTATTCTTTCTTTTCTGTTTCTTCCGCGACGACCTCTTCGACAGGCTCTTCCATTACTTCAGGGGCAATGGGAGTCACTTCTTCCACAGGTACTTCATGAACCTCGGAAACAGGCTCAGGAGCAGCTGTTTCTTGGACTTGTTCCGCTTCCACCGGATCCACTTTGACGGGCTCGTCATTGATTTCAGGTTCAACAGGGAATTCAGGATTCACGACGCTTGCTGAAGGCCCATCCGTTGGACCAAATGGGCGCATAATTAAACTCCTTGCGATTTCAGGTTTGATGTGACGGAACCAGTAGAGAGCCGTTAAGAGGAGTACCAACCACAATCCAAATGCCGAAGTAGCCCCACCAACAACGTCTGCTTTCAATACAAAGAAGACCAAAATCATGAATAGGAAAGTGCCTGTGACAAAGATAATTTGAATCAAATTCAACATTTTGTCGAGTTTGGCATATTCCATGATTCGTAATACGAAACGTAACAACCAAAACACGAGCGATACAACGACAAGGAACCAACCAAATGACAATCAGGCTAACGTGGCATTGTCAATAAACGGTCCTGCCATAAAAGGAATGAACATGGCAATGAAAAACAAAAAGTCGATAGCGGTCAAAAACACGACATAAAAGAAGAAGGATTTTCTTTCTTTTACCGCGGTGACCAAAGCACGTTGAAAAGATGACCAAAGATCCGTAATTTTATTCATATGTCCCCCTATAAGATTGTTTGATGGCTTCATCCTATCAAGAGAATTAGTAATTGTAAAGAGAAGTTCATGAAAAAACACAAAAAAAGTATTGTTTTATCGCTAAAACTAACGATTTTCTGCAAAATCTAATTTGTCATGTTCTTGGTAACCACTTCCGCAAATTCCTCCGCTACGATAGTAATGATTATCTAGCCCATATAGGAGTGTTTCTAGAGAACCAATATCTTTTAAGTCGAAACCTTCTTTCAACATCACTTCATGAACTTGAGCGACGTAAATCACACGCTGCTCAACCTGAAGGCGTTCTCGAACGTGGCAAGTGAACACAATCGGAGACTCTTTGATAATGGGAAGGTCTTGATGCCAACTGAAATCGAAAAGCGTGCTTTTGTCAAAATGATGACCCGATTTGCTGCCACACAAATCAACTTTGGCCATCATCGAAGGTTCCACGACATGGACAGAAAATTTTCTTGTTTGATCAATTGCCATTCGAGAACAATGTCGCTCATGAAAACTAATCATTATCAGAGGAGGTCTCAGACCTGCGACTGCAATATCTCCAATCGTAGTAAAATTGGCGTTTCCACTCTCCATTTTTGTACCAACAAGAACAATCGGAACCGGATGAATCCATAGTAAAATTGGTGTCATCTTATCACCTCGATGTTATGATAACATATTTCAATTTTCATTTGTTGTTATGAATCAAAATAAGCGTCTTTGATCGCGTGAACACGACATTGAAGAG
>JAQVKB010000161.1 GCA_028694875.1 Candidatus Izemoplasmatales bacterium | reverse complement strand
CAAAGCAAGCAAACCAGCGATATCTGCGACGAACTCAAAGACAAAGGGTTTGAATCCACGTTTCGTGAAAAAACGGGTTTGTTAATCGATCCTTATTTTTCGGGAACGAAAGTCAAATGGATTTTGGATCATGTGCCAGGATCTCGAGAAGAAGCCAAAAAAGGAAATTTATTGTTTGGTACGATCGATACCTGGATTGTATGGAATTTGACCGATGGAAAACGTCATGTGACGGATTATTCCAATGCGTCACGCACGTTGATGTTCAATATCCATACGCTTTCGTGGGATGACGAATTATGTGCGATTCTCGACGTCCCCAAAAAGATGCTTCCAAGCGTGATGCCTTCGTCCCATCTATATGGCACCACGGCAAAAAATGTATTTTTCTCGCAAGAGGTTCCCATCGGTGGGATTGCTGGAGACCAACAAGCCGCGTTGTTTGGACAAACCTGCTTCAATGTTGGGGATGTAAAAAATACCTATGGAACAGGTTGCTTTATTTTGATGAACACCGGAGACCGTCCTGTCGCCAGCAAGAAGGGGTTGTTGACAACGATTGCTTGGGGACTGGATGGAAAAGTCACTTATGCTTTGGAAGGATCGATCTTCGTGGCCGGAAGCGCCGTCCAATGGCTGCGTGACGGCGTTCAACTCATCTATCGTTCCTTTGAGTCTGAAACCTACGCCAAATCCTGTGACTCAAATTTAGGCGTCTACTTTGTGCCTGCTTTTGTTGGACTGGGTACACCATATTGGGATCAAGATGCACGTGGAGCGATGTTTGGAATTACCCGAGGAACAACGAGAGAACACATCATCCGTGCGACATTGGAATCGATCGCTTATCAAACCAAAGATGTGATTACCGTTATGGAAAAAGAATCAAAGCTGAAACTAAATCGACTTCGTGTCGATGGTGGTGCCAGCAAGAATGATTTCTTGATGCAATTTCAAAGCGATATCTTGAACACATATATCGATCGACCACTCTCAAGTGAGTCAACCGCACAAGGTGCAGCCTATCTCGCAGGACTTGCCGTAGGCTTTTGGACGATGGATCAAATCCGAAAAGGATGGGTTCTCGATAAGGTTTATAAACCTGAGATGAGTGAAGATTGTCGAAAAATGCTCTATGATGGATGGAAAAAGGCCGTAAAGGCATGCATGATGTTCAAATAACCACTCGTTTTTGTGCAAATTGCGATATAATAGATAAATGAGGTGATGTCATTTTGCCAAACCAATTTGATGTGTTTAATACGAAGAAAAAAACCGCGGAAAAACAGACCGTGATTGGCATGGTTTTGATTGGAATTGCGGTAATCTTGTTCCTGGGGATGCAAGCATCGGGAAGTACTGGATTTCTCATCTTCGCGATTATCGCGGGAATCCCAGGGTTAATCTTCGCCGCCAAAGGCGCGACGGACTTCAAGAAACTCTCTCGCAGTTTTAAACAAGAAGTCGTCATTCCGATGTTTCAAGAAGCAATTCCAGGCGTTCAATATCGTCCCGATTACGGCCTCTCGGAAATGGAAGTCTACAACACCGAGATGTTGAAACGCGCCGACCGTTTTCATTCAGAAGACTTTATCTCTGGTCAACTTGAAAGTGTTCAATTCATCTCTTCCGACGTCCGTTTGGAGGAAAGACATGTGGAACACACCAAAAACGGCACGCGGACTTATTATGTCACGTACTTCCTCGGTCGGGTTTTCAAGTTCTCCTTTAACAAAGAGTTTGATGGGTATCTCCAAGTCCTTGAAGGCGGATCCCCGATGTCGCGTCGTGATTTCAAAAAGGTGAAATTGGAATCGATTGATTTCAATAAGAAATTCAAAACCTTTGCGACCAGCGAACTCAGCGCGTTTTATGTGTTAACTCCCGATATCATGGAATCGATCATGAATTTGGAAAAACGCAATCCCGGACGCATTGGCCTTTCCTTTACAGGAGAAAACCTCTATATCACCATCAATAACAATAAAGACACCTTTGAACTGAAGATGTTCCGTCAAATCGATCAATCCGTTGTTGATGAATTCCGTCAAGACCTGATGGTCATCAAGGATGTCATCGTCGCGATGAAGCTGAATAATAACTTGTTCAAGAAAGCTCCACAAAACTAGGAATAAAGAAAAAAAACATACATTAGGAGGAAAATCAAATGTTCTTATCAGTAGGCACCACCGTGTTGATTATTGTCGTAGCTCTTGTCTTAATCGTTGTGTTCTGGTACATTGGCGTCATGAACCGCCTTCGTCAACTCGAACTCAAAGTCCACGAAGCAGAATCAGGAATCGATGTCGCGTTGACAAAACGTTTTGACATGCTTACCAAAATGCTTGAAACGACCAAAGGTTATGCCAAGCATGAATCCGAAACGCTCGAAAAAGTCGTCAAATGGCGTCAAGGCATTCCCCAAAACGCGACCGTCAAAGAAAAAGAAGAATTCATGTCCCAACTCAACCAAGTGGCATCGGGAATCAATGTCGTGGTCGAGCAATATCCGGATTTGAAAGCGAACACCGTGTTCCTCGAACTGCAATCTGCTGTCGCAAACACCGAAGAGCATCTTCAAGCGGCAAGACGTCTTTACAATGCGAATGTCACCCAAATCAACACGATTATCGTGACCTTCCCACAAAGCATCGTTGCCAATGCGATTCACATGGAAAAGAAAGCTTATTTCGAAGCCGAAGAAAAGAAACGCGCCGACGTCGAATTCAAATTCTAATTGCATCGTAATTCGCCAATTTTTCGCAAATCATCAAAGATCAAGCGCCTCTGCGGAGGCGTTTTTCTTATTTCCCATGTGAATCTGCGAAAAGGTAACATCGAGAAGGCTTTGATGGTTTCATTTCGCAATTTGGCTTTGAGGACCTCTCTTGCTAGAATGTTGGGCATGAGGAGGAATGAATATGTTGAATCAAGTCGTTCTAGTAGGAAGACTCGTCAGTGACCCCGAATTGCGTCAAACCGACGAAAAGCGACCCGTCACGACGATTCGTTTGGCCATCCAACGCCCTTTCAAAAGTGGAGAGACCAACGATTATGAAACGGATTTTATCAATTGTACGCTTTGGGCAGGGATTGCGGAAGCTACCGTTGAACACTGCCACAAAGGAGCCATTATCGGCGTCAAAGCGCGGTTGCAGCAAAAAGACTACCTTCAGGATGGAAAGAAAATCTTCTCGTATCCAGAAGTCATTGCGGAGAAGATCTCGTTCATCTCCAAAGGCAAAGAGGAAAAGATGTAAAAATCATCTTTTCCTTTTTTTTACCCCTTTGGAAATGATATAATCTTCATAAGGTGATCCCATGAAAACATATCTCAATTTTTTACAACATATCCTGGACCACGGTAAATCCAAAGAGGATCGGACTGGAACAGGAACGATCTCGACGTTTGGCTATCAGATGCGTTTTGATTTGTCAGAAGGTTTTCCGCTGCTTACGACCAAACGAGTTCATTTGCGGAGTATCATTCATGAACTTCTTTGGTTTGTCAAAGGAGACACGAATATCAAGTATTTGGTCGATCACGATGTCCGTATTTGGAATGAGTGGCCTTACAAACGATATACGGAAGACCCTGCTTACGCTGGCGAATCGATGGCTGAATTTATCGAGAAAATCAAAACGGATGCGGCGTTTGCCAAGAAATATGGCGATTTAGGTCCGGTTTATGGCGCCCAGTGGAGAGGATTTGAGGGGAAACATCGAACCGTCGATCAACTCCAAGAAGTAATCACACAAATCCGTATGAATCCCGATAGTCGTCGTTTGATTGTCAATGC
>JAQVKB010000160.1:1229-3810 GCA_028694875.1 Candidatus Izemoplasmatales bacterium | reverse complement strand
CTTGCAAAGGGTCTTGGAATCGATGAGAATGATGTGATTGTTGCTTCCACCGGGGTAATCGGACTTCCGCTTGATGTGGATAAAATCATCGCTGCGGTTCCGGCTCTTGTGGAGAATCTCGAAGACACAAGCGAGAATGCGGCAACATCAATCATGACAACGGATCTCAAACAAAAAATCTTTTCTGTTTCCTTTGAGATAGATGGAAAAACAGCAACCATCGGGGCGATTGGGAAAGGATCTGGCATGATACACCCGAATATGGCGACAATGCTCGGTTTTCTGACAACAGATCTGAGTATCTCCAGTGAAATGCTTTCCAAAGCGCTCAAAGCATCTGTCGAGGAAACCTTTAACATGGTGAGTGTGGATGGAGACACCAGCACAAATGACATGGTATCGATTCTTGCGAACGGTCTTTGCGGAAACAAAGAGATCACATCAGAATGTGAAAATTATAAAATATTCCTTGCAGCACTGACTGAAATCAATAAAGCGCTTTCTCGTGCCATTGCGAGAGACGGTGAGGGTGCTACAAAGCTGATCACCTGTACGGTCAAGGCTTCCGCTTCCAAAGCGAGCGCAGTGTCACTCGCAAAAACGATCATTGCATCTTCTCTTGTGAAGACAGCCGTATTCGGTGCCGATGCAAACTGGGGCAGAATCCTCTGCGCAATCGGATATGCAGAAGATGTTGAGGACATTGATGTAAATAAAATAGATATCTATTTCAAATCGTCGGCCGGAGAGATTCTTGTCTGTGAGAACGGTGCCGGAATCGCCTTTGATGAGGATCTGGCAAAAAAGATTCTGCTCAAAGACGAAATCGAGATTATCGTGGACCTGAAAGCAGGTGACGAGGAGGCTACCGCCTGGGGGTGTGATCTTTCCTACGACTATGTGAGAATCAACGGCGATTACAGAAGCTAGAAATGAAACGGAGAAAGAAATGAAACTGAACGGACAGAGTATGGACAGAGCAAGCATTCTGATCACTGCGCTTCCTTATATACAGAAATTTTACGGAAAAACAATCGTCATCAAATACGGCGGAAATGCAATGATCAACGAAGAACTCAAAGAGGCGGTCATTGAAGATATCGTGCTTTTGTCACTGGTGGGAATTAAAGTCGTTTTCGTTCATGGCGGTGGACCTGAGATCAATGATCTTCTGAAAAAAATCGGGAAGAAATCCGAATTCATTCAGGGACTTCGATATACCGACGATGAGACGATTGATGTGGTTCAAATGGTGCTTGCCGGAAAAATCAACAAAAACCTTGTCTCGAAAATTCAGGATAAGGGCGGAAAGGCACTTGGAATCTGCGGTCTTGACTCCGATCTGCTTGTTGCAAAAAGACATGAGAAAGACGGACTTGATTTTGGCTATGTCGGTGACATTATTGGGGTGAATGTCGGAATCATCAATGATGCGATCGAAAGAAATTATATTCCTGTTGTGGCGACGGTTGCAAAAGGTGAAGACGGGCATGCTTATAATATCAATGCGGATACGGCGGCGGCAAAAATCGCAGCGGCGCTTCAGGCGGAAAAACTGATTCTCCTGACCGATGTCAGGGGGCTGCTCAGAGATAAGAATGATGAGAATACGCTCATTGAAACAGTGAAACTGACGGATGTGGAGGCTCTTGAAAAAGAAGGAATCATATCCGGCGGAATGATTCCGAAAGTGGAATGCTGTGTTGAAGCAAACAAATCGGGAGTGAGTCGTTCCCATATCATCGACGGAAGAGAAAAACATTCGATTTTGATCGAACTTTTATCCGATGAGGGTATCGGAACAATGTTCATATAGAACGATGTTTATATAGAACTATGTTCATAAAATTAGGAGGGTGAAATCTTGAGTACTGAACAAGTCATTAAAACAGTCAGCGAAAATGTAATGCCGACCTATGGTCGCTTCGATCTTGCGCTCACAAAAGGACATGGCGCAACAGTTTACGATGAGGAAGGCAAAGAATATATCGATTTCGGATCCGGAATCGGCGTGAATTCACTTGGATTTACCGATGACGGATGGGTGAACGCAATTTGTGAGCAGGCGAAAACGCTTTCACATATTTCAAATTTATATTATAACGACACGCAGGCAAAACTTGCAAAGAAGCTCTGTGAGATGTCGGGATTTTCAAAAGTCTTTTTTGGAAATTCGGGTGCGGAAGCAAACGAAGGAGCGATCAAAGTCGCAAGAAAATACAGCTTTGACACTTACGGAGAGGGAAGAAGTACCATTGTTACACTGAAAAATTCCTTCCATGGCAGAACGATTACGACGCTTGCGGCAACGGGACAGCCGCAGTTCCATACTTATTTTTTCCCATTCACACAAGGATTTAAGTTCCTTGACGCTTCGGATGGTTTTGAGAAAATCAAACCCGAATTCACAGATGATGTCTGTGCGGTGATGTTGGAATCCATTCAGGGCGAAGGCGGCATTATTCCTCTGACAGAAGAATTCGTCAAAGAAGTATTTGATTTTTGCAAAGAGAAAGATATTCTTGTTATATTTGATGAGGTTCAGACGGGAATCGGACGGACAGGTAAATTTTTGGGATTT
>JAQVKB010000160.1:0-1219 GCA_028694875.1 Candidatus Izemoplasmatales bacterium | reverse complement strand
GGACATTGTATCCTGCGCAAAAGGGCTTGGTGGCGGACTGCCGATCGGAGCGGTTCTCTGCAGTGAAAAGCTTGCCAATGTTATGTCCTCCGGGACGCATGGTTCGACGTTCGGAGGAAATCCTATCTGTTCGGCGGCAGCACTTCATGTGCTCGAAAGAGTTTCAGTAGAGGGATTCCTAGATGAAGTGACAAAAAAAGGTGAGTACATTAAAGCGAAACTCCTCGAGCTGTTCGGAACAGACATCAAAGAGATCCGTGGACGCGGACTGATGTTCGGAATTGATCTGGCAGGTGATTTTACACCGATTGAATTCGCCAAAGCGGCGATCAAAAACGGGCTTCTGCCTCTGACGGCGAAGTCAGCTGTTCGTCTTCTTCCTCCGCTGACCATCAGTTACGAAGAGATCGACAAGGGGCTTGCCGCTTTTGGCAAGGCGCTGGAAGGACTCAAAAAAGTGAAACAGGAGGCAATATGAAAGATTTACTGAAATTACTCGATTTCACAGGGGATGAGATCATTGAAATATTAGATCTTGCCGATAAACTGAAAAAAGAGCACAAGAGCGGCATTGAGCATAAACTTCTCGCCGGGAAAACGCTCGGTATGATTTTCGAAAAATCATCGACGAGAACAAGAGTATCCTTTGAAGTCGGCATTTATCAGCTCGGCGGAACGGGATTGTTCCTGAGCTCCAATGACCTTCAGATTGGGCGTGGAGAATCAGTTGCAGATACTGCGCGTGTTCTCTCAAGATACCTTGATGGTATTATGATTCGTACCTTTGAGCAGGATATGGTGGAGGAACTTGCCGAAAAAGCGAGCATTCCGATCATCAATGGATTGACGGATCTGTTTCATCCCTGCCAGATTCTAGCGGATCTCATGACAGTGCGGGAATTCAAGGGGAAACTAAACGGTCTGAAACTAGCTTTCATCGGAGACGGAAACAACATGGCCAATTCTCTCATTGTCGGGGGACTCAAAGTTGGAATGGAAGTCGCTGTTGCGACACCAAAGGGCTATGAACCGGCTAAAGTTGCACTTGATTTTGCAAAAGAGTATGGTGATAAATTTACGCTTACCAATGATGTCAAAGAGGCAATCAAGGACGCCGATGTCGTAATCACTGATGTCTGGGCAAGCATGGGACAGGAAAAAGAGATCGAAATCAGAAAAGAAGCATTCAAAAATTATTTCATCGATCAAAAACTCATGA